>REDO01000063.1 GCA_007693435.1 Salinarimonadaceae bacterium
CTAGCGCCCGCGCCGCAATCATCATGTAGCAACCTTGCAGGGTTGCATTGCGATAGGCTGTGTCTTCGACATATGCGTCCTTGCCGCGGAACAGCGGCTTTCGGTCTTCGTGGGGGAAAAGGTAGTCGAGCCGCTCCCAGAACGCATAATCCTGGGCAATGATCACCGTAACCGGAGCGTTCAGGACTTTCGGGACATTCTTTGGCTTGAGCGCGGGCTTCAGCTTGTCCTTTCCTTCTTGCGTCGTGACGAAGAGGAAGCGCGCCGGAGAGCAATTCATGCTCGTGGCTCCCAGGCTGGTGATCTCGTAAAGTCGGTGCAGAAGGGCCTCGTCAACCGGCCGGTCCTGCCAGGCGTAATGCGACCGCGCCCGCGTCAGGATCAGATCGAGCGAGTCGCTGTCGAGCGCGGTGATGCGTCGGCGGAGATCTCTGATCTCCTGCTGCGCGGCCTGTCGCGCATCGGATGCGGGTGCGGGCGCCGCCATGCCCTTTGCTGCCGTCATTGCGCAGCCTCCTTCAGGGTGAGATCGGATTCGGCGACGATCGGGTTGCGGCAGACGCCAATCCCCTCGATCTCCACCTCGACGATGTCTCCCGCCTTCATCCAGACCTGCGGCTTGCGCGCATGCCCCACGCCGGGCGGAGTCCCGAAGGCGATCAAGTCGCCAGGTTCGAGCGTCATGATCTCCGAGACGATCGCGATGGTGCGCGCGACCGGAAAGATCATGTCGGAAGTATTTGAATTCTGTAGCGTTCGCCCGTTCAGCCGAGTCTGGATCTGCAGCCCGGAGGCCCCCGCCGGAACTTCATCGGGCGTGACCACGATAGGGCCAAGGGCGCCGGTCCCATCGAAATTCTTGCCTGCCGTCCACTGGTGCGTCTTGCGCTGGTACTCGCGAACGGACCCGTCGTTGAAGGTCGTGTAACCGAACACGTGATCCAGCGCGTCCGCTTCAGCAATGTGACGCCCGCCCTTGCCGATGATGACCATCAGCTCGGTTTCGTAGTCGAGGGTGTGGGATGCGCTGGGCAGGACCATCGGCGCGCCCGCAGGGATCATCGACGTCGCGACGCGCAGGAACATCGCCGGATAGTCCGGCACTTCATAGCCGCCTTCGCGCGCATGTTCGGCGAAATTGAGCCCCAGGCACACGATCTTTCCCGGCCGCGCGACCGGAAGACCGGGGACGATATCGGACAACGGGTGGCGTTGGGCGTCCGCGCCCGGAACCGGAAGCGGCTCGCCTGACGCGGCCCGGACGATCAGCCCTGTCAGATCCCGGCCATGCTCATCGATGGCGACCGCAAAGTCGCCGAGCACGGCGAATACCCACGTTTCGGTCTGGCCTGGCGCAACGCCGATGATGAACTTCATCCAACGATCTCCTTCTTGCTTGCAAGCGAAGGTATCCAAGAAAAACGAGTTGTCAATATAATATCGATTTTATATGCTGCGATCGATGATTGCGCGAGGCTGGTGCGAATGGACACGACTCTGACCGGATTGCTGCGCGGCCTGATCGGCGCCAGCCTTGCGCCGAAATGGCTGGGCGCGGTGACGCGCGCGAACGAGGGAGATGCGGTCGGCCTGTGCAGGGCTTTGCTGTCTACGCGTGGCGAGGTGTCCGGAATCGCGATCGCGGACCGCATTCTGTCTCTGATCGAGCAGATGGATGACGACGCAGCGACGTCCTTCTTCCATGTGTTGCGCGACGAGTTCGAGGTCGATCGAGCGGCGGTTCTTGAAGCGTCCAAGGCAATCCAGTCAGGCGCGCCCGAGGCCCTGACGGACCTGCAGCGTGCGGCCGAGCCGCCTCGCCAGGAATTGTTCCGACGCCTCAACGCCGCGCCGCGAGGGACCGCACGGCTGGTCGACATGCGAAGCCGCCTGCTCAAGGCGTTGCGACACGATCGCACGCTCGCGCCGATCGATACCGATCTGCGGCATCTGCTGCGCAGTTGGTTCAACCGCGGCTTCCTGGTGTTGCGGCATATCGACTGGAGCAGTCCGGCGGCGCTTCTCGAGAAGATCATCGCGTATGAGGCGGTTCATGCGATCGGCGATTGGGACGCCTTGCGCGAGCGGCTGCAACCGCGCGACCGGCGTTGTTTCGCCTTCTTTCACCCGGCGATGCCGGACGAGCCTCTGATCTTCGTGGAAGTTGCGTTGACACGGGGCGTCGCGACCTCGATCGACGCGTTGCTGAGCAGCCCACGCGCGGATGTTTCGCCGGAAAGCGCCGACACCGCGATCTTCTACTCCATCTCGAATTGTCAAAAGGGATTGAGCGGGATCTCCTTTGGCGCGCTCCTGATCAAGCAGGTCGTCGCCGATCTCAAGGCGGACCTCCCGAACCTCAAGACTTTCGCCACGCTATCGCCTGTGCCCGGGTTGGCGAAGGCTCTCAAGGACAACAATCAGACGCCCGAGACCCAGGAAGCGCTGCAGCAGCTTCCGGGCCTGACCGCCGCCTATCTGGTGCGCGCCAAAGACGCGTTCGGAAAACCCCTGGACCCGGTCGCCCGCTTTCACCTGGGCAACGGCGCCGTCCTGCACCGGATCAACACTGACGCAGATCGGTCCCCGACCGGGCAGGCGCGAAGCTTCGGGATGATGGTCAACTATCTCTACGAACTGGACCGGATCGAGGCCCGGCACGAGGCCTTCGCCGCGAACGGCGATGTCGCAATCTCGCAGGAGGTGCGCGCTCACCTGAAGGACGCCCCCACCCAGCCCGATAAATACAAGGCCGCGAGGACCGCATGACCGTGAACACGCTCTTCCAGTCGCTCCTGTCGAGCCAGACCAACGGCGAAGCGCTCTTTCTGGCGACGCCCGACGGGCTGGAACTGTCCTATTCCGACCTGCGCATCCGGGTGCGTCAGGCCGCGGGCCAACTGCGCGCGGCGGGCGTCGCGCCCGGCGACCGTGTCCTGTGTCAGATCGACAAATCGCCGGACGGGTTGATCCTGTATCTGGCCACCGTCACGGCGGGCGGCGTCTTCGTGCCTCTGAACACGGCCTATACCGCCGCAGAGCTGGATTATTTCCTTTCGGACGCGGAGCCTGCGGCGCTCATCACTGGACCGATGAACGCACCGGCGCGCGCCGTGGCGCAGGCCCGAATGGTCAGCGTTCTGACTCCGGCGGAGATCGTGCGCGACTGCGCGCCGATCAAGCCCGTGGCGCGATCGGGCTCGGACTTGGCGGCGATCCTGTACACCTCGGGCACGACAGGCCGCTCCAAAGGCGCGATGCTGACACATGACAATCTCGTGTCCAATGCGTTCGCCCTGCGCGATTGCTGGCGATTCACGGCTGACGACACGCTGCTTCACGCGCTGCCGATCTTTCATACCCACGGATTGTTCGTGGCGACCAATGTTGTCCTGGCGGCGGGGGCGAAGATGATATTCCTCGACGCCTTCTCGCTGGACGCGCTGGCGCCGCGCCTGCACGAATGCTCGGTGCTGATGGGCGTTCCAACCTTCTATACGCGGATGCTGGGCGACGACCGGTTCGATCGCGCGGCGATGTCGCATATGCGGCTGATCATTTCGGGTTCGGCCCCTCTGCTCGCGGAAACCCACGCGGCGTTTCAGGAGAGGACCGGACATCGGATTCTCGAACGCTACGGCATGACTGAAACCAACATGATCACCTCGAATTCCTATGACGGCGCGCGCAAGGCGGGCACGGTCGGCCTTGCGCTGCCCGGCGTCTCGGTTCGCATCGGCGATCCTGACGATCGCGGCATCGGCGCGATCGAGGTCAAGGGCCCGAACGTTACCCCGGGCTACTGGCGGAACCCCTGGCAAACCGCCGAGAATTTCACGCGCGACGGCTGGTTCATTACCGGCGACCTGGGGAGGTTCGACGATGACGGGTACTTGTCGATCATCGGGCGCGAAAAGGATCTCGTGATTTCCGGCGGGTTCAATATCTACCCCAAGGAAGTCGAGGAGCAGATCGACGCGCTCCCGGGCGTGCTCGAATGCGCGGTCTACGGCGTACCGCATCCCGATATGGGCGAAGCCGTCGCCGCGGCCGTCGTTCTCAAGTCTCCGGGAGCGACCACCGAATCCGAGATCCTCTCGGCGCTCGGCGAGTCGCTCGCGCGCTTCAAGATTCCGCGCATGGTGCGCTTTGTCGACGAACTGCCGCGCAACACCATGGGCAAGGTGCAAAAGGTCGTCTTGCGCAGCGAATCCGCCGGGGTATGACCCGCGGCGCCAACCCGAAAATGGAGAAACAGCATGGCGGGGCCTATGAACTGGGACGAATACGGCGAAACCTCCCGCGCGGCGGGAAACTGGGCAAAGCAGGTCTTCGCCTGTTTCACCACGCCGGCCCAATCCGGGCCGCCGCCGGCGGATCTGCTGGCCCGACACAAGGCCTATGTCGCATCGCTCGAAACGGACGGCAGTCTGTTCCTTGCCGGCCCCCTGTCGGACGAGGAGGGGAGTGTGATGAGCGGCGCAGGACTGGTCGTGCTGGCGGCCAGGGACATGGCGCATGCCCGTTCGCTGGCGGCCGCCGACCCGATGCATGAAGCCGGCTTTCGCCGCTTCGTGATCCAGGCCTGGCGCCTGAACGAGGGAACGCCCATCCCGGGCCTGCGCCTGTCTCGGCGTAGCTTTGACGGCTGAGCGATCGCTGGTAGATGAGTTTCGGGGCCGTCACGATTCACGGTGGAGATCTGGACGAAGCAGCCCCGGGCTGGACGGCCGGGAGGGAGCGGATCGCGCGGCTCTAATCGAAGCGCTTGTTCACCGCAGCGCAAACCCCATCCGCCTGAGGATCGAGACGAGCTGATCGCGCCCGCGTAGCGCTGCGACATTGCGAAACCTGTCGCGCAGCATCTGCGACCAGCCCGCATCCGGCAGACCCTGCGACCGCCGAAAGGCGCGCATGTGGTCATCGTGGCGGGCGATCAGGGCGGGTTGCCCGGCGTCGGTCCATTGCTCGCGATGAAGAACGACGGGTTGCGGCAGGCGTGGCTTGACCGATGTAGGCCGGTCTGGATCGGGATAGCCCACTGACAGCCCGGCGACCACATAGGAGCCGCGCGGCAGGCCGATCTCGGCGGCGACCGCCTCGGGCGCGTTACGCATCGACCCGAGATAGACGCTGCCCAATCCCAATGAGGCCGCAGCCACGACCGCATTCTGGGCGGCCAGCATCGCATCGATCGACGCGACGAGCCAGGTCTCCAGATAGTCGAGCGCCTCAAGATCCTCGCCCCCTTCCGCCCCGACCGCCCGCGCACGGGCCAGATCGGCGACCCAGAGCAGCAGCAGGGGCGCCGTCGCGATGAAGCCCTGATTGTCGGCCAAACTCGCCAGCCTCGCCTTTCGCGAGGGGTCCTGCACCGCAACGATGCTGTAGGACTGGGTGTTGGACGAGGTCGGCGCGGATTGCGCGGCGGCGGCCAGAACCTCGATCGTGCCGGGTTTGAGTTCGGCTGTAGAGAACGCCCGAGTGGAACGATGCCCAAGCATGTGCCCTAGGGTAGGGTTCCATTCGATGCGTCCAGAATCGACAGTCTCGCGATAGCGCTCGTTGATCGCCGCTTCCAGTTGTGAACAGGGGGGCATGAATACCTTTGGATGGTTCAAAAAAGAACGTCTGCATCACGTTCTTTATAACGCAATCAAGGTTAAGGTGGACGTTGCGTGTCAGAAAACGGTTGAATGGTGATAAAGTATATTGCTAGGCTGATCAAACAGACAATGAATAATGTCAATTTTAGATTGACAAAAAGAAAGTAGGGGAATGTTAGATTGTATGGTTTTAAGCCTTGCGTCCCGCGACTGGCTAAACCGGTGCGCGTCTGCCTCCCCATGTCGCCGGAAAACTGACTGTGATTTCACTCGGCGCGGCGCAAATCCGCCGACGCTTGGCGTCGTGATGCGGCGACTGACATGACCAGGGCCGCGCTGTTCACACCAATGCGGATCGGGCGGATGATCGTGCCGAACCGGATCGCGGTATCGCCCATGGCGCAATACTCGGCGGATCGGGGCTGCCCCACCGACTGGCATTTCCAGCATCTGGGCGCGCTTGCGGTATCGGGACCGGGACTGGTCTTCATCGAATCCACCTCTGTCGAGCCACAGGGCTATGGATGCAGCGCCTGCCTCGCCATGCATGATGATGAGCAGGAGCGCGCGCTTTCACAATTGGTCCAGCGTCTGCGCGCTGTTTCGCCGGCCATGCTGGGCCTTCAGATCGGACATTCCGGGCGAAAGGCGTCGGCAAGGCTGCCGCTCGACGGCAATGGCCCGCTCCCACTCGATGAGGGCGGTTGGCAGGTTTTCGGCCCCTCGGCGATCAGCTGCGGGGGAGGTTGGCCCGTCCCGCAGGAATTGGACGAAGCGGGAATCGCGCGTGTCCGTGACGCCTTTGTCGCAACCGCCTCGCGGGCGGCGCGCCTGGACCTGAACCTGCTCGAGTTGCATGGGGCCCACGGCTATCTGCTGCACTCGTTCCTATCGCCGGTATCCAATCAGCGCCGCGACGCTTATGGCGGATCGCCCGAGAACCGCTTGCGGCTGGTGCGTGAAATCGTCGTCGCCGTGCGCGCCGTCTGGCCGGAGGAGCGGGCGCTGGGCATACGCCTGAATGCGCAGGACTGGGTCGCAGGCGGGCTGGACCTCGCCGACACGATCGGCATCGCCGCCGCCTTGAAGGAGGCGGGATGCGACTATGTCTGCGTATCCGCCGGGGCGATCAGCTCCGAGGCGAAAATCCCCTTTTCGGCAGGGTATCTGGCGCCGTACGCAGCCGAAATAAAGCGGTCGGCCGGCATCTCGACCATCGTGACCGGCGGGGTTCATGACCCCCATCAGGCAGAGGCTATCGTGGCCACGGGGCAGGCCGACGGCGTGGCGATCGCCCGGGCCTTTCTCGACGATCCACGCTGGACCTGGCGGGCGGCCCAGGCGCTGGGGCAGAGCGTCGATTACCCGTTCCAGTTTATGCGCGCCCATCCGCAACGATGGCCGCTGGCGCCCCCCCGGGCTGCTGAGCCTGTCGAAGAGACCTCGCGAAGACGCGTGCTTTCTTAAACCCAATGAACTGGCGGTCTGGCTATGCAGAAAACCGCTCGAATGCATCCGCCGCGCATCATGGACACCGTACGTTTGGAGAATTCCGGATGATCAGACCTCATTTCGCCCTAGGGGCGGCTCCCTATGACGCCAACCTGCCGCGGGAAATCGCGCCGCAGACCTTCTGGCTCAGCGGCTGCTCGCGCCAGCCCGTCGGCGAGGAGATCCTGCATTCCCATTCCTCGTTCTACATGGCCTGCGGGACCGAAAAGACCGCCATCATCGATACCGGCAACTCCCGAGACTGGCCCGACGTGCGCCGGCAGTTGCTGGAAGCGCTCGATGGCCGGAAGCTGGATTACATCATCCCGACCCATCCCGAGATGCCGCATATGGGCAATCTGGAACCCTTGGCGGAGCTGTTCCCCCAGGCTCGCATCGTCGGGGATATCCGCAACTATCATCTCTATTACCCCCATCTGGAGGACCGATTGGAGATGCGCCACGTCGGCGACATTCTGGAGCTGGGCGACCGGCAGCTGGAACTCATCGAGGCCATCATCCACGACCTGCCCAACTCGTTGTGGGTCTACGACCGCAAGGAGCAGGTGCTCTTCGCATGTGACGCCTATTGCTACACGCATGAGCACGAACCCGGACAATGCGCGCTTCTGGCCGAGGAGCTCCCTCAGGAGCCGACGGTAGCAGATACCAGTTTCGTCACCTCGCGCGCCCTCGCCTGGACCCAGCTTGTGGACCCCGAGCCCTATTGCCAGGCGCTCGACGCCATGCTGGCGGAGCGTCCCGTCAAGCTGATCGCCCCGACCCACGGCGGCGTCATCTCCAATACGAAGCGCATGACCGAATTGTTCAAGGAAGGCATGCGCAACATCAGGGGTCAGTGAATGTACAAGGTCATCGAGATCGCCGAGCGCGTCAGCGCGGTCGCCAATCTGGTAAAAATCGACGGCAGGGTCAGCTGGGTGCCGCCCGATGTCACGGGATTCGAGCCCTATTACACGTATCTCGTCGAATCCGACGAGACGCTGCTGGTGATCGACCCCGGCATGGTCGTGCATTGGCCTGCGGTGCATGCGGCCATTGAGGAGCGGCTGGCCGGACGTCGCCTGATGGTGTTCAACACCCGTTCGGAACTTGAATGCATCGCCAGCCTTGGGCGGCTGATGGACAGTTTCGACAATGTGCAGACGATCACGTCCTGCCCGCTGAACCCGTTCGATCTGATGCACCGCAAGCAGCCGCAACGGATGCATCCGCCCTCGGCCTATGTCGGATTCGGCGAGTCGCTGCAGGATTTCGGCTTCGCGCATCTCCACAGTCTCAGGCCGGTCATAAAAATGCTGGGAACGTCCTGGCTCTATGACTCGCGAGGGAAGGTTCTGTTCTCCACAGATTGTTTCGGTGGGGATTTCCTGGCGACGCCGGATGAGCCGCTGGTGCGCACCACGCTCGAAGGCGCCCCGGACAAGGCCCAGCTGCGCGCGACGATGCTTGCGAAGTTCGACTGGCTCGAAAATGCGGACACCGAGCTTCTGCGCAGGTTCTGGGATGGTCTGTTCGACCAGATCGATGTCGAGGTGATCGCGCCGACACACGGGCGCATCCAGTCCGGCAAGCTCGTCGCATCGCAGGTGCTGAACGATTACAGCGATGCGTTGTTGGGGCCTGTTGGTAAATCCGCAGAACGAGTGACGGTCGAGAGACCCGATCCAATAAACTGAACCAATAATCAACGAAGGAGGACATACCATGACAACGACAAGAGCTATCCTGAGCGCCGGCATTGCGGCCCTCTTCGTGACGGCGGTGGGGTATCCCGCTTCTGCGCAAGACAGCTTCCCCAGCCAGCCGATCACCATGATCGTGCCCTTCGCGCCGGGCGCAGACACGGACAATTCCGCCCGCCTGATCGCGCGTGGGATGGAAGAACGTCTCGGCCAGCCGGTCGTCGTGATCAATCGCACCGGGGCAGGCGGCCAGATCGGCTTCGCTGAAGGAGCCGCGGCCGATCCCGATGGTTACACGATCACCGTGGCCACGCCGTCCATCGTGACCGGACCGTATCTTTCGAGCGCCGTTCGCGTGCGCGTGCTTGAGGATTTCGAACCGGTGGCCCTGCCTGCGGGCACGCCGCTTGCGGTGATCACGCGGGCGGACCGGCCGTGGAGCACCGCGCAGGAATTCCTCGACTATGCCGCCGAGAATCCCGGTGAGATCCTGTACGGCAACCCCGGCGAAGGGTCCTTCTCGCACCTGCTTCCGCTGGCCATTGAAAGCGCGACGGGGGTCGAATTCACCCATATCGCGTATCAAGGCGGCGGCCCGGCCCTGGTGGCGGCGCTCGGCGGCGAGGTCGATGCCGCGGCGGTTGGCATCGGTGGCGCAGTCGAACATATCCGCGAGGGCACGCTGCAGGTTCTGGCCTTTGCGACCCGTAATCGTTATCCGGCGTTCCCTGACACGCCGACCTTGCACGAGATGGGTCATGACGTCGAGACCCTGACCTGGTGGGGCTATCTGGTGCCCAAGGGCACCCCGCAGGACCGTGTCGAGATGTTGGCCGACGCGATTCGTCACGCAGCTGGCAAGCCGGAATTCCTCGAAACCGCCGAGCGTCGCACCTGGCTGACGGATTACTACGGGCCGTCCGAATTCGCTGAATTCCTCGTTTCCGAGGATGCCCGTTACGGCGGCCTGATCGAGCGCATGATCGAGCGGGGTTCGCTGGTGCGCGCCAACTGAGGCTCGCCGGAAGATCGCTTCCAGTTGACAACCGGCCGGAGCAGTCACCCTGCTCCGGCCGGTCCCCGATCGGGAAACTTCGGCCCGCAGGGAAAACAGAACAATGCGCCAGGGGGAAGGCGATGCTATGCCGTAGTGAAAACGTCGGGTGCGACGGCCTTGGCGGACTTGGCGGACTTGGGGCGCCAGAGGTCCGTTCTGCGCCAGCGACGGCGTTCGCGGAGGCGCCGAATGTCTTCTGAGCAACCAGCCCCCTTGCGGCTGTTGACGCGCGCGATCGCCGCTATTGCGGCCCGTCCGAGGGTCCTGGCCAGCTTCGCCATCACATTCTCGTTCGGCGCCATGGTGCTGACCGAGGCGCTGAACTACCGGCTGGGGACCTTGCACCGGATGGGTCCCGGTTATTTCCCCACGATTCTAGGCATTGGGCTCATCATCCTGTCCTTCACGCTGCTGTTCGAGCGCAATGGCGAGGACGGTGAGCGGCTTCCGGCCAAATTTCTTCCCGTCCTCGTGGTGCCGGTCGCCATGGGGATTTTCGCCTTCATGATCGAACGCTACGGGGTCTACCCGGCGACTACGGTGCTTGTGATCGTCGCCGGATTGGCGGATCAGACCTTTCGGCCCGTCTTTCTGCTGCTGATGGCTTTGCTCGTGCCGGCTGCGGTCACGGTCATTTTTGTCTTTCTCCTCGGACTGCCCATCAAGCCCTTTGTCTGGTGAGAGCATAGTCATGGATCTCTTTAGCAATTTGCAGATGGGTTTCAGCATCGCGCTGTCACCCGAAATCCTGATGTACTGCTTCATCGGTGTGACGCTGGGGACGGTGGTGGGAATACTGCCCGGCATCGGGGCGCTGGCCGCGATCGCGATGCTGCTGCCGATGACCTATTTCCTGTCGCCCGCGGCCGCCATCATCATGCTTGCCGGGCTCTATTACGGCGCCAATTACGGCAGTTCGACATCCGCGATCCTGCTGAACATTCCGGGGGCGCCGTCCTCGGCGATCACGTGCCTCGACGGCTATCCGATGGCCCGCCAGG
Organism: Salinarimonadaceae bacterium; assembly: GCA_007693435.1. Lineage (GTDB taxonomy): Bacteria > Pseudomonadota > Alphaproteobacteria > Rhizobiales > Beijerinckiaceae > Saliniramus. Next base: position 10,862 of record REDO01000063.1, read on the forward strand.
GCCGCGCGGGCGTCGCGCTGATCATGACCACGCTCGCATCCTTCGCCGGAAGCTCGATGTCGATCCTTCTGGTCATGGCGTTCGCCCCGCCGCTGGCCCAGTTCGCGATCAATTTCGGCTCGCCAGAATACTTCTCCGTGATGCTGCTCGGACTTCTGGCTTCGTCGTCTCTGAGCCAGGGGTCGTTTTTCAAGGGCATGGTCATGGTTTTCGCCGGGCTGTTGCTGGGCATGGTCGGGCTGGACGTCAATTCCGGGGTGGCGCGCTATACTTATGGTTCGCTCAATCTTCAGGCCGGGATCAGCATCGTCGCGATTGCGATGGGCATCTTCGGTCTGGCCGAGGTTCTGGCGAATATCGGCATGCGGGGCGGCAACCGGATCAGCATGAAGGACTTGGGCTGGCGGACCTATATCCCCACCCGGAAGGACCTGAAGCAGAGCTTCTTTCCGATCATGCGCGGAACCGCGGTGGGCGCGTGGTTCGGCTTGCTGCCGGGCACCGGATCGGCGATCGCCAGCTTCATCAGCTACGCTGTCGAGAAACGCGTGTCCAAGACTCCCGAACGCTTTGGGAAAGGCGCGATCGAAGGGATCACCGCTCCCGAGGCCGCCAATAATTCGGCCTCGCAGGCGGCGTTCATTCCGACGCTGACCCTGGGAATTCCAGGCGATGTCGTGATGGCGCTGATGCTGGGCGCGCTGATGATCCATGGCATCAGCGTAGGCCCGCGCACCATCATCGAACATGCCGATCTTTTCTGGGCGCTGGTGGCCAGCTTCTGGATCGGCAATTTCATGCTGCTCGTTCTCAATGCGCCCCTGATCTTCATCTGGGTCCGGCTGATCGCGATTCCGTATCAGGTGCTTTACCCCATCATCCTGGCGCTGGTCTGTGTCGGGGTCTATAGCGTGAACTTCAATACGTTCGACATCTACGTGGTGATTGTCGCGGGGATCATCGGATACGTGCTGCGGGTTCTGGGATTTCCGGCCGCCCCAATGTTGCTGGGCTTCATACTGGGGCCCATGGTCGAAGAGAACTTTCGCAGGTCGCTGATGCTGTCTCGCGGCAGTTTCGACATCTTCGTGACCCGCCCCGTAAGCGCGTCTCTTCTTGCTGCGGGGCTGCTATTCATCATTATCGTGGCATGGGCGGCGATGCGCGAAAGACAAAAGCTTCAAGACAAGAAGCCGGACTGACCAGACGGGGCCGCCAGGACCGCGACACAGGTTGTCCTAACGCGCGGCTGGCTCAGGGCAGAAGCGGCAGGTTCAACAGACCCGGCGGCATGCGCATCATGAGGAAAGTCTTCAGCGTCCACATCAGCACGAGCAGCCCGAGCACGATGCCCAGCGTCGCGCGCCAGTCCGACTGGAACCGCAGATGCAGCAAAAGCGGCACGAACAAAACGGTCGCCCAGGGCATACCCAGCACCATGATCAACGCCATGTAGCCCAGCACCCAACCGAACACGCCAAGGCCGCGCTTCAGCCCGTCGAGGCCGCTTTCCTCGGCCTGGATGGCGATGTCGGCAGTGCTCACGTCGTCGCCCTCAGGCGCCAGCAGGCGTCGGCGGATGAACTGCCGCATCAGCTCCAGCGCGCAGATCGCAAGCGTGGCGTAACCGGCCACGACCGGGAACAGCCGGGCGGCGCGGCGGAAATCGGCTGCTGTCCAGATGACGGCGACCGCCAAAGCCACGACCACCAGCACGAAAGCAGTGCGCATCATCTGCTGCAGGCGTTGCGCGTCATGAGACACGGTCGACCTCCTTGGCGGTCTCGCCGACCTGCGCGCGCTGCGTACCGGCGACCACCGGCGCTGGGTTGACCTCCTTGGCGGACTCGGCGACCTGCACGCGCTGCTTCATCATCGTGCCGCCGACCACCAGAACCACGCAGAGCATGGCGATGGCCAGCACCAGCGGGCGGGTTATCCAATCCCAATCGTAAAGGTTGTAGGACATCCAGAGGTATCGCTCGACCAGCACTGACAGGATGAAGCCCACCAGCAGCGGCGGGCGTGGCATTACAATGCGCTTCATGGTCCAGCCGAGCAAGCCGAAGGCCGTCAGCGTAATCAGGTCGCCGACATGGCGCGTCTCCTGCCAGGCGCCCAGGATGACGATGCAAAGCACCACCGGCGCGATGTAGCGGAAGGGCACGAAGGTCAGACGGGAAATGGGGCGCGACAATGCGAGACAGATCAGCGTGCCGAAAACGTTGGCGAGCGCCAGCGACCAGATGATGACGAAGACGAGGTCAAGGTCGTCGCGCAGCAGGGCCGGCCCCGGCTGGATGCCGAAAATCAGAAGAGCGCCCAGAAACAGCGCCATGGAGGAGGATCCGGGCACCCCGAACAGCAACGTCGGCATCAGCACGCCCCCCTCGCGGGCGTTGTTGGCCGCCTCCGGCGCGATCACGCCGCGCACGTCCCCCTTGCCGAACTGCGACTTGTCCTTGGCCCGCGTCACCACGTAACCGTAGTTGAGCCAGTCGATGATGGAGCTTCCCATCCCCGGAATCGCACCCACCGCGACGCCGATCAGGCTGTGGCGCACGACTAGCCACTTGTGGCGCAAGGTGTCTCGCACGCCGTCCAACCAGCCGCTGCCGAGAACCGCGCCGCGTTGCGCGATGGAGCCTCCGCGGGCTAGCAGGTCGACGATCTCGGGGATTGCGAACAGTCCCAGCGCGACGATCACCAGCGAAAAGCCGTCAAACAGATAAACGTTGCCGTAAGCCCAGCGGTATTCCGGCGCCGCCGGAGCGCCGCCGACCATCCCGAGGGTCAACCCGACGCATGCTGCGATGATGCCCAGAAGCGGCCGGTTGCCGCTTAGGACGCCCACCATGGACAAGCCCAAAATGGTGAGCATCAGCAACTCCGGCGCGCCGAACATCAGCACGACGGGTCGGGCGAAGGGCACCAGAGCGGTCAGCGCCAGCGCGCCCAGCACGCCGCCGATCATCGACGCAGAGAACGCAGCGCCGAGCGCCCGCGCCGCTTGGCCCTTGCGCGCCATGGGGTAGCCGTCCATCACGGTGGCCTGGCTGCCCGACGAGCCGGGAATGCCCATCAGCACCGAGGGGAAGGTGTCGGACGAGGGCACGGCGGCGGCGATGCCGATCAGCATGGCGACCCCTGCATAGGCGTCCATGCCGAACAGGAACGGCAACACCAGCGCCATGCCCATCAATCCGCCCAGACCGGGGAGGATGCCCACGATGATGCCGATCGAAACGCCGAGCATCAGCATGCCCATGCGGAACGGGTCCGAAATGATGAAGAAACTGGAGATCAGCGCATCCCACATCGCCGGGGACTCTCAATGTTCGAGGCGCGGCTGCCGAAGGCAGCCGCGCCCGGAGTGTGCCGCGGAAGCGAATTTAAGCGCGGGGTGTAAGACCCCACGGACATTTAGGTGATTTGGTTAGCGCGGGTTGAAAGACACCTCGAACTTTTCGGTCATGAGGTTGCGCAACCAGTCGAGGATCTCTTCCGGCGCGGCGTCGAGCTCGGCCTTGATCTGGTCGAGCCCCGCGCCCGAAATCACTTCGTAGCCCTCGAGGATGGAGAGAGCGGCGGCCTGGAACTCGGTATCTGCGACCATCGCGTCGACGCCGGCGCGCAGCGCGGCGCGGGCCTCCTCGGGGGCGTCCTGGAACACCCAGATCGTGCCGCGGGTGTTCTGCACGAGGTTGGCGGTGACCTTGTAGGCCTCCCAAGCCGGACCCGAGGGCATCGTGCCATGGATTTCGGCATAGAGTTCCGGCGCCGTGATGATGTCGGGAGCGCCCGGATCGCGCACCGGGTTGCCGTTCGCATCGATGAAGCCGATGGCGTAGGCGGCTATCGCCGTGCCTTCATCGACCAGCGGCGTCACCCGGGCGTTGAAGGCCGGCGTGGATTGCGTATTCACCATCAACTCGCCGCGCTCGAACGCCAACCGGGTGTCGCCGCGCCCGCCGTAGCCTGGGACCGGGCGGTAGTCGATCCCGAACATCTCAAGAGCCACGATGGACTCGATCAGACCAACCGGGTCGGTGATGCCCTTGGTGACGCGGCCCTGCATGTTCAGGAGCTCTGTCGCGTCGGAAATTCCCGAATTGCTGTGGACGGCCGTGATATGGCCCATCGGCGCGGCCACGACCGGCACGAGGTCGTTGAGATCGAGCTCAAGGCCTTCGAGCCCGAGGAATGCGCGCAGGTTCAGGTGGCCGGAGGCGGTGAGCAGCGTCAGGCCATCGCGTTCGGAGCGGGCGAACTCGTTGGAGCCGAGCAGGCCGCCTGCGCCCGTGACGTTCTCGGCGACGACAGTGGGGTTGCCCGGAATGTGGTTTCCCAGATGCGCCGCGATCAGCCGTCCGAAGGTGTCGGTGCCGCCCCCTGCGGAGAAGGGAATGACGATGCGGATGGTCTCGCCAGCGTAGTAATCTGCGGATGCGGGCAAAGCGACGCCTGCGGCCATCGCTACGGCAATGACGGCGCAAGTGCGCGGGAAGCGGATAGTCATGTTCATACCTCTCCTGTGATGGAACGATGCACACCTAACGGAGAATTGTGACAGTTGGGTAACGCCACTATGGGATGTCGCGCGAGCTTTCCATTATCGCCTCACGCGCCGTCGATGGAAAGGCGGCGGGCGCAGGGCTCAAACGTCAACGCGGCGAGACCCGGGATCATCTTGATCGGGCAAGGCCGATAAATTCCCGTATGTCCGATCCTTTCGGCATGTCTACGGAGCTGTCGTCCTCTGTATAAGGGTACTTGCGGAGAGCGGCTGTCGCCGATGGAGCGGACGGAAAAGTTGTGGAAAGGCCCGAAAAAGACGGCGCCACGTCGCGGCCCGGGCCGATGATTTTCGATCGACGGCGGCGCGCTGAATTTTCCAGCTTCAGGGATGCCTGGATGCAGGAGATTCGGATACGGTCGACGGACGTAAAAATTGAGTCGCGCTAGATTTTTCGGCTTATTTTTCCGCAGTCGCAACACGAATGAGGCTGTTCATCATGAACCGGAATACCCTGTATATCGTTATCGCAGTGCTTGCCGTCGGAATCGCAGTCATTGGTTATTTGCTCTATCAGGAGCGCCAGACGGGAATCAGCATCGAAATCGGCGAACAGGGAATCAGGATTGACGGGAACTAAATCCGTCGCTCCCGCATTACGCTATGCGAGAAGGGTCGGTCGCGAGCAGCGACGGATCGGTTCTTTATGGGCTGACAAGCAGGACCAGCAAATGTTCTGCAAGCGGAGGAAACGCCATGTCGCTTGGGACCATTCTTCTCATCATTCTCATTATATTTCTTGTCGGGGGCTTTAGCGGTCGCTTTGGCGGCTACGGCTACGGCTACGGGAATCGCGGGAACGGCGTGATTGGCGTGCTCGTCGTCATCCTTCTCATTCTGGTCCTCACCGGGCGAATCTGAACGCTCTGCGCTGGCGCCCGCGACGCGATTGATCGTCGCGCCGCAGGTCGCCGCTTGCCATCACCCGCTCGACGACCCACAAGCGGGGCCGGAGCGCGGGAGGGTCGGTCATTCATCGCATCGCCGTTATCGGAGCAGGGCCGGCCGGGCTGATCGCCGCTGAGCGGCTGGCGGGGGAGGGGTTCGCCGTCTTCGTCTACGAGCGGATGCCGTCCGTTGCGCGCAAATTCCTGCTCGCGGGCCGCGGCGGGCTGAACCTCACGCATAGTGAGCCGCCAGACGCTTTCCTCGACCGTTTCAGCGAGGCGCGGTCCGCGCTCGAAGCGCCTCTCGCCGCCCTGACTCCAGATGATCTGCGCGCCTGGAGCGCGGGGCTCGGTGAGGAGACGTTCGTCGGTTCGAGCGGGCGCGTTTTCCCGGCGGCCTTCAAGGCCTCGCCGCTCCTGCGCGCCTGGCTCGCGCGCCTCGCGGAGCTCGGTGTGACGATCCGCACGCGCGCCCGGTGGACGGGCTGGACCTGCGATGACGGGCTGCGCTTCGAGACGCCGCAGGGCGAGATCGTCGAGCGCGCCGACGCGACATTGCTCGCGCTCGGCGGAGCCTCGTGGCCGCGAATGGGCTCGGACGGTTCTTGGGTCGATATCCTCGCGCGCGAAGGCGTCGCCGTCGCGCCTCTCAGGGCCGCCAATGTCGGCTTTGATTGCGCTTGGTCGCCGCATTTCGCCGAGACCTTCGCCGGCGCGCCGCTGAAGCGGATAGCGCTGTCCTTCGGCGAGCGCCGCGTCCGGGGCGAGGCCATGGTCACGCGTCGCGGGATCGAGGGCGGGGCGGTCTACGCGCTGTCCGCGCCGCTGCGGGAGGCGATCCTCGCGACGGGGAACGCGCAGCTTCTCGTCGATCTGAGGCCTGATCTGGACGATATCTCGATCGCGAGGAGGCTGGCCTCGCAGAAGAAAGGCGCTTCGTTCTCCAACCGCTTGCGCAAGGCTGTTTCGCTTGATCCCGCAGCCATCGCCCTGCTGCGCGAGGCGCATCATGGCGAGCCGCCGCGCGAGCCCGAGGCGCTCGCGGCGGCGATCAAGGCCTGCCCGTTGACCCTGACCGGCGTCGGGCCGATCGAGCGGGCGATCTCCACCGCCGGCGGGGTTCGCTTCGACGAGATCGACTCGCGGCACATGCTGAAGGCTCGTCCGGGCGTTTTCGTCGCCGGCGAGATGCTCGACTGGGAGGCGCCGACCGGCGGCTACCTACTTCAGGCGAGTTTCGCCACGGGGGCCGCGGCGGCGGCGGGCATATCGGATTGGCTCCTGAAGCGGTCGGCGCCGCCGGATTGATCGCGCTCGCGCCGATGATACCATCCGGATTGACGCCATCGCGCAAATGGAGGCGGCCGTGATCGAAGCGCAAAAGCATTGGGACCGCGTCTATTCGACGAAGGAGGAGGACGCGGTATCCTGGTTCGAGCCGGTCCCGGCCCGCTCGATGAGCATGATAAACGCGGCCGGATTGTCCCGTTCGGCGGCGATCATCGATGTCGGCGGCGGGCTCTCGCGACTTGCGGAGACGCTGCTCGCCGAGGGCTATGGGGACGTCACGGTGCTGGACATTTCACCGGAAGCCGTAGCGCGTC
>REDO01000065.1 GCA_007693435.1 Salinarimonadaceae bacterium
TCAGCCGAGATGCGCGAGGTCGCCGCGACTTTGCGAGAATTGGGTTTGCCCGACCGAATGGCGAGCGCCACCGTCGAATGGCAGGCGGAGATCGCCGCGCTGGGGCTTGCGGGCGGCGAGCCGGACCTCGCGGACCGCGCCGACCGCATCCTCACCGCGCTGCCGTGAAAGCGAACCTGCGACACCTGCGGATCTTCCTTGCGGCGAGCGACAGCACGTCGATGACCCGCGCGGCGGAGCTCTGCCACGTGTCGCAGCCGGCGGCGACGCAGGCGGTGGCGAAGCTGGAGCGGCTGGCCGGCCAGCCGCTCTTCCTGCGCCGTCCGCAGGGCATGTTTCCCACCCGCGCCGGCGAGACGCTCGCCGTGCGCGTGCGCCGCGCCTTCGGACATCTCGACCCGGCGATCGACGAACTCGCCCCGCGCCTGCGCATCACGGCGACGACGGCCCAGTTGCAGGCGCTGATCGCCATGCGCGAGGCCGAGAACTTCACCCTTGCGGCGAAGCGGATGGGGCTCGCCCAACCGACCGTCCACCGCGCCATCACCCAGCTCGAACGGGAAGCCGCGCGCGCCCTGTTCGAGCGCATCTCCTACGGCATGGTCGCGACGCGCCCCGCGCAGGCGCTGGCGCAGGCCGCCCGGCTCGCCTTCGCGGAACTCGATCAGGCGGAGGCGGATCTGGCGGAGCTTCTGGGGCGCGAGGTCGGGCGCATCGTGGTGGGCGCGATGCCGCTCTCGCGCTCGCACCTCCTGCCCCGCACGATCGCGCGTTTCCGGGAACGGCGCCCCACCCTGCCGATCAAGGCGCTCGACGGCCGCTACTTCGATCTCATATCCGGGCTGCGGCGCGGCGAGATCGACTTCCTCATCGGGGCCCTGCGCGATCAGGCGCCGATCGGCGACGTGGAGCAGCGCCCGCTCTTCGACGACACGCTCGTCCTGATCGCCCGCCCCGGCCATCCGCTCACGCAGGGGCCGGCGCCGGATTTCGCCGATCTCGCGCGCTACCCATTCGTCGTAGCGCCGGAGGGCACACCGACGCGGTGGAATTTCGACAAGGTGTTCGTCGAAGCGGGTCAGCGCCCCGCGAGCCTCGTCGAGACGGGTTCGATGATCCTGATGCGCGAATTGCTGCGCATCTCCGATCACATCGGCTGCATCTCCCGACTGCAGGTCGCGGCGGAACTGGAGCTCGGCCCGGTCGTGCAACTGCCGTTCGACATGCCTGCGACGGCGCGCCCGATCGGGCTGACGGTGCGGCGCGGCTGGGCGCCGACCATCGCGCAGCAGGAGTTCCTCGACGCGCTGCTCGCCGTCGCGACGCCCGAAAGCGCTGGGACGGCGCAGACGGATCAGGCCGCCGCGCGAAGCCCGGGAGCGGGCTCCTCCCAGCGCGGTCCCGGCCGGTAGCGCGCCGAGACGCGGCCGTCCTCCATAAGCAGCAGATGGAGCCAGCCGTTTTCGAACAGGTCGCGCACCGGCGGGTGACGTTCGAGAATGTCGATCACCGCCTCGCGCGGGGCCTCGACGAGCACCGTGAGCCGCAGCGGCTCGTGCGCGAGCTTCTCGCCGTCATGCACCGCCTGCCAGGGAAGGCCCGCGCGCAGGCGCCCGCCATTGCCCTCGATGACGCCCAGCCCGCCCGAGACGTTGTGCAGGAGCTTGTTGCCGCTGCCGAACAGCTCGGGCGCGACGCTGGAGCCGTAATATTGCAGCGAGATCCAACTCGCGACGACGACGGGGGCGGTCAGGATCAGTTCGAGCACAGAGAAGCCCGGATCGGCGCGCCAGTCGTAGGAGTGCAGGAACGCCCTGCCCCCGAGATCGACGCCCTGGGTGGCCGCGCGCGGGGCGGCGACGAAGGCCGCGCAGCCGGCGAGCCCCCATTCCGGGCGCACCTCGGCCCAGTTGCGCGCCCGCGCCTCGAGGCTGCGCGCGTTCGCGCCCGGAATCCGCCCCGCCCGCTCGGCCCGCGCCAGCGCGCCCGCCTGATCGAGCCAGCCGCGCGCCCGCGCGATATCCGACGCGTGGCCCGACATGTCGAAATCCTCGTAGAGCGTGATCCGGTCGCGGGTCGTGTCGTGCAGGCCAGCGACGAAGAGCGTATCCGACGGCAGCTCGATCCCGTGCGCGGCGAGGCCGGCGCGGGTCTCGGGGTCGTTGAGAAGTTGCGCCAGGATGCGCGCCGAGACCTCGCCGGTATGCCCGCCGCAGGCGCCGCAATGATAGGCGCTCTCGTGCGGGTTGTTGGCGACGCTCGCGCCGTGGCCGAGGAGCAGGACGAGACGCGCGTGATCCTTCGTCATGGACATCGCCCGCAGCACGGCCGCCCCCGTCGCGGCCTTCTGCTCGGGCGAAAGCGCGATATCGAGCCGCGGGGGCGCCTCCGGCTCCGGCCCGGTCCGGCTCATCCCCACCGCGTCGCAGACGAGCTTGCCGGCGTACAGCGGCCCCGCCGCCTCGACGAAGGCGAAGGACGACACCGCCGCCTGCCGGAACCGGCCCCAGGCGCGCTTCGCCCGTGCGCCGATCCGCTTTTGCGTCTCCGCGTCCGGATCGATCGCCGAGGTGGAGGAGAGCTGGGGATTGAGCAGCACCGGCAGATGTTCGTCGACGAGGTCCGACGCCGCCTGCCGATGCGCCACGGGCAGCCCAAAGAACCCGGCGAAGCCGATCGTCTGGACCCCCGCGCCTGCGCTCTCAAGCGCCCGCCGGAACACTTCCGAGCGCACGTCGATGCAGAAGGCCGCCTGCAGCGCGGGGCGCTCGGCGCCGATCCCGGCGGGGCCGGTCAGCCGCGCGCCGAGCTTGCGCTGATGCGCCCGCTCGGCCGCCTCCTGTAGGATGGCGTCGAGAACGTCGTCGGTCGACGGGCGCACCGGCGTCGCATGGACCGCGAGCGCCCCGGACCAGCTCTGCGCGACCGCCTCGCGGACGAGGCCGAACAGCGCCTCCTCCCAGACGAGCCGGATGGCGAGGAGGTCGGTGAGCGTGGCGTCCGCATCGCCGGCGAGCTCCGCCCTCCACAGCAGCCAGCGCGCATGCTGCGCCCAGCCGCCGAGATCGACGAAAAGCCGGTGGAAGGCCGTCTCGGCGGAAGCGATCTCGATCCCCAGCGCGTCGGCGGCGCGCAGGATCGCGCGCTCCGGCGTGTCGGGGCAGGAAGCGACATGGGCGGCGAAGCCCGGCAGGCCGGCGAATTCCGGGGTGAGGTCGTGCGTCGCCCATTCCCGCCAGGCGGCGAAGGCGCTGCGCCCCGGCGCCGGCGTCCAGAGCGCCTGCCCCCGGTCGAAATGGCCGGCCGCCCAGAGGCCGAAGGAGCGCGCGATGACGGCCGGCCAGTCGACGCCCGTCGCCTGCGCGGCCAGTTCGGCGATGGTGGGCTGGGCGACCGGCGCGGGCGCGTTCTGCGACGCGGCCGCCTTCAGGGCCGCGACGTCGCCGGGGCGCTGCGCATGGGGCGACGCGTCGAGCGCGGCGGCGAGATCCTCGTCGGCGATCTCGCCCGCAGCGATCCGCGCCGCGAGCCCGGCGCGGGGCTGGACGATCGCCGTGCCGGCGACGCGGGCGAGCCGCGCGGCGGCGGTCGCGAGGTCTTCGCCGGTCTGTCCGAGGAAGGGGTTCACGGCGACGGTCGCGTCGAGCGGGAAGGCCGGCGGGACGCGGCGGGCCGCGGCCTCAGCGGCGCCGAGGACGCCGGCGAGCCGCGCCGGGGCGACATCGGGGTTCTGCTGGAACATCGCGCGTCTCCTGGGATTTGTCTGGTTTGCGGGATCAGTTCGGCTTCGCGACACGGAAGCCGCCGATCAGCCGGTCGAAAGCTGCGTTGAGATACAGGCCGTTGGCGAGATGCACGCGCAGGCCGGCCGCCGAGGGGTGATGCGCCCAGTGCGGGAACAGCGCCTGCGCCACCGCCACGCCGCCGAAGGAGGCGAGCGCGAGGACGATCAGCGCCCATTCGAGCGGACCGGCCTCCGGCGCCGCGGGCACGGCGTCGCCGACGATCAGCGTCGCCGCGAGCTGGAAGCCGAAATATCCGAACGCCGCGAGGACCGAGGCGGTCGCCGTGCGCCGCGTCAGCGCCATCGGCGCCGCGTCGGCGAGGCCCTGCGCGACGAGATAGGCGACGCCGAAGATCAGGATCGCGCCAAGCGCCAGCGCCTGCGGCGACTTCGCGCCGCCGAGCACGGTGAAGAGGGTCGCCACCACTGCGTAGAGCGCGAGCGCGAGGACGAAGGCTTTCGCGACGGCGGCCATTCCCGGCGCGGCGACGGGGCCGGGCTTGCGTCCGGCCTTGACGGCCTTCACCGCCGTGCCCGAGCCGAGGAAGGCGTGGGCCTTGTAGAGGGAGTGCGCGACGATGTGCAGAAGCGCCAGCGCCCAGAGCCCGAGGCCGCATTGCAGCAGCATGAAGCCCATCTGCGAGACGGTCGACCAGGCGAGCGCGGTCTTGACCGCGCTTTGCGTCAGCATCACCAGCGCGCCGAAGAGCGCCGTGAAGCCGCCGATCATCACGAGCGCGGCCATCGCGCCGGGGCTCGCCTGCACGAGGTCGGCGAAGAGGATCAGCAGGACGCCGCCCGAATTGATCACGCCCGCGTGCAGCAGGGCGGAGACGGGCGTCGGCGCCTCCATCACTTCGGTGAGCCAGCCGTGGAGCGGGAAGGCTGCGGTTTTCAGCGCCGCAGCGATGACGAGGAGGCCGGCCGCCACATGGGCCGCGACCGGCGTTGCTGGCGCGGAAGCGATCGTCGCGGAGATCACGGCGATGTCCGCCGTTCCGAAGGCGATCCAGAGAATCAGCGCCGCGAGCGCGATCGCCGCGTCGCCGGCGCCCCAGACGAGCGAGAATTTCGCCGCCGCGCGCCTTGCCTCCGCCCGTTGCGGATAGAACAGGAGAAGCCGCCGCAGCCCGATCCCGACGCCGAGGAAGGCGGCGACGAGAACCGGCAGGCTCGCGGCCTGGACAAGGAAGAGCACCGCCGCGATCACGGAGAGCAGAAGCCCATGAAACGCGCCCTCCCGCGCCTCGCCGTCGAGATAGGTCCGCGCGTAGCGCACCACCACCCAGCCGACGAAGCCGACGAGGCAGGCCATCGTTGCGGCGACGACGTCGACGCGCAGGAGCGGCGCGCCGGCGAGGAAGAGCGTCCGGGATTCGGCGTGTCCGGTTGCGAGGAGAGCGGCCTCGGCGATCACGAGCGCGAGCGCGGCGAGCGCCGCGGCCTCGGCGATGCGCGGATAGGCGCCCGGGCGACGCCCGGAGAAGAAGAGAGCCGGAACCGCGGCGGCGATCAGGAGCAGGGGCGCGGCGGCGGCGAGAAACATGGCGATCTCCGGATTGGGCGAAGCGTCGCGACCATAGACGCCGGAAAAATTCTATTAAATTACATTGTTTGCGCTATATTGTTGGATAAAATCGAATAATGTCGATTCTGAACCTCCACCACCTGCGGCTCTTCCGCGCCGTCGCGCATGACGGCGCGCTGACCGCCGCCGCCAAGCGTCTCAACCTGTCGCCCTCCGCCCTCTCCTCGCAGCTCCGGACGCTCGAGGCGGCGCTGGGGCACGATCTGTTCGAACGGCGCGGCCGCGGCCTCGTATTGACCGAGGCCGGGCGCATCGCCCTCGACCACGCCGACGCGATATTCCGCACGGCGGAGGATCTGTCGGCGACGCTGCGCGAATCGGGCCGCGCGCGCCGGATCCTGCGGGTCGGCGCGCTGGCGACGCTGTCGCGGAACTTCCAATTGCAGTTCCTCGCCCCGGCCCTGCGTCGCCCCGACGTCGAGGTGACCTTGCGATCAGGCGGTCAGACGGACCTGCTCGCCGGGCTGGAGAGCCTCGCCCTCGACGTGGTGCTCACGAATCTCGCTCCGGCGCGCGATGCGTCGAAGCGCTTCCTCGCGCACCGTCAGGCCGAGCAGGACGTGCATCTCGTCGGCGCGGCGGAGTTCGCGACGCCCGGCGCGCCGCTGCGCGAGCATCTGGCGCGCGCGCCGCTCGTGCTTCCGACGCCCGAGACCTCGATCCGCGCGGCCTTCGACGGCCTGGTCTCACGGCTCGGAATCACCCCCAACATCGCCGCGGAGGTCGATGACATGGCGATGATGCGCCTTCTCGCGCGCGAGGGCGTCGGGCTCGCCGTCATTCCGCCGATCGTCGCCCGCGACGAACTCGCCTCGGGCCGGCTGATCGACGCCGGCCCCCTGCCCGGCATCTCCGAAACGTTCCTCGCCGTGACGCTGGAGCGCCGTTTCCCCAACCCGCTGCTCGCGGACCTCCTCGCCGGAGAGGATGCGCGTTCCGCGTGAGGCGAGATCCCGTTTGGCGAGGATGCGGGTGGCCGGCGGAACGGCCTTTGACTAACCTGCGCTTCGTCGCGATCGCGATGCGGAGAAGACGCCATGCGCATGCTCGGAGGGTGGAAAAGACGGCCTCGCCTGACGCGAGACGGATGTTTTGCGTCCGCGCTTCTCTGCCCGTCGCCAATTCTTCACAACAGAAGGCCGCAACGATGAACCTCGCAACCCTGCTCGCGAACGTCGCCCGGCGGATGGGTGACGCGCCGGCGATCAGCGACGGCGACGGGACGATCGGGTTCCTCCCGGCGATGGAGCGGATCTCGCGCATCGCCGGCGCGCTCCACGCGGCGGGGCTGAAGCGCGGCGATCGCGTGGCGCTCGTCATGGAGAATTGCGGGGCGTTCTTCGAGATCCTCTTCGCAGCGTGGACGGCGGGGCTGTGCGCGGTGCCGGTGAACGCCAAGCTGCACCCGCTCGAGGTCGAGCACATCGCCCGCGATTGCGGCGCGCGCTGGCTGTTCACAACGCCGGGCCTAGTCGAAGGGCTCGCCGGCCTCGAAACCTCGATCGATACGCTGGAGCGCGTCGTCTGCGTCGGCACGGCGGATTACGCGGCGCTCGCGCGAGGCGAGCCGATGGCGCCCGTCGAGGTCGATCCGGCGGAACGCGCCTGGATCTTCTACACCAGCGGGACGACCGGGCGGCCCAAGGGCGCGGTGCTGAGCCACCGCAACCTGCTCTTCATGTGCCACGCCTATTACGCCGACATCGACCAGGTCGACCATCGAGACGTCAAGCTCCACACCGCCGCGCTCTCGCACGGCTCGGGCCTTTACGGGCTGCCGCTCCTGCTGCGCGGGGGGCGTCAGATCATCATGCCGGGCTTCGACGTGCCGGCCATCGTCGAGACCCTGTCGCGCCACGACAGCGTGTCGATGTTCGTCGCGCCCACGATGCTCACACGCCTCGTGCACTCGCCGCTCGCCGCCGGGATGCGCGTCGACGGGCTCAGGACGATCTGCTACGGCGGCGGCCCGATGTACGTCGCCGATCTGGAGCGCGCCCTCGAACTCTTCGGTCCGCGCCTCTACCAAATCTACGGACAGGGCGAATCGCCGATGACGATCACCGGCCTCGACAAGGCGATGCACGTCGCCGACGGCGCGGGGCAGGACCTGCGCAGCTGCGGCCCGGCCCGCACCGGCGTGGCGTTCCGCGTCGTCGACGACGAGGATCGCGACCTGCCGACGGGCGAGGTCGGGGAAGTCCTCACCCGCAGCGACTGCATGATGGAAGGCTACTGGAACAATCCGGAGGCCTCGGCCCAGACCCTGCGCGGCGGCTGGCTGCACACGGGCGACGTCGGCAGCGTCGATGCGCGCGGGTTCCTGACCCTGAGCGACCGCTCGAAGGATCTGATCATCTCCGGCGGCGCCAACATCTATCCGCGCGAAATCGAAGAGGTGCTGCTGCGCCATCCCGATCTCGTCGAGGCGTCCGTCATCGGCCGCCCGCATCCGGAATGGGGCGAGGAGGTCGTCGCCTTCGTCGTCGCAAAGCCCGGCGCCGAGGTCGGCGCGGCCGATCTCGACGCGCTGTGCATCGCCAGCATCGCCCGCTTCAAGCGTCCCAAATCCTACCGGTTCGTCGAGAGCCTGCCGAAGAACGCCTATGGCAAGATCCTCAAGAGGGAGCTGCGCGACCTCGTGGAGACGCCGGCGCCGGACGACTGGCCATAGGTCGCGCAAGTCTGCCCGAGAGGGGCGCGTCGCCCCAGCCGCCTCTTTTCACTCGCATTTTCGCCGTACGGAAGTTTCGACACTGTAGCGGTCGCGCGCCCGACGGGTCCGCGACCAGCTGCGGCGCTTGTCGATTCCTTACCAAGGCCTCCTCGCTTTGGTCGGGACAGGCGCGGACGCCTGCCTGCTGTGAATTCACGGGAGCGAGGATGTTGAAACCGCGCGCGGACACCCTCGGGGCGCTGGCCCTCGCCTGCGCCGTTTCGGCGATGACCTTCGCGCATCCTGCGCCGGCCGCGGCCAATGGCGAGTTCCTGCAATTCGACTTCGCGCCCCGCGCCTCCAGCGCAACCGCAACGGTCCGACGCGACCGCGCGACGCTGACGCTGGGCTGGTCGGAATTCCAAACCGGACACGCCACGACGCTTTGGGGAAATTACGGGCTGCCGCTGGGGGAAGGGGCGTGGTTCCGGGCGGGTCCGGCGTTTCGCATTGACGACGCCGGCAGGACGAAGGCTGGCGGACGCATCGGCGTCGAGCGGTTTTCGATGAACGAGCAGATGACGATGTTCCTTTTGGCCGAGTTCAACACGATCCAGAAAGAGTATCTGGCTCTGGGACAGATCGGCCACCGCGCCTCCGGGCTCGCCGCAGAAGTCGCGTACCAGGGGAACGAAACGGGATTCCGGGAGTTGACTTTCGCAGGGAGCTATCGCGTCGGCGACAGCCCTGTCCGCCTCCGTGTCGGTTACCGAACCATCGCCAAGCAGTTCTTCATTGGCGTCACCGTCAACACGTTCTGAATCGACGGCGCGGCTGCGTATTAGGTGAGTACCCCATGAAATATGGCAGACTGATATTCGGCGCGATCATCGCCGTCGTCGCTCTTTGGATCATCGTCGGCGAGCAGTTGAGCGGGGCCAGCGCGGATGCGTTCGTCAACGCCCGCCTCAGCACGCTGCGCGCGCCGGTCGCCGGCGTCCTCTCCGTGCCAGAACGTGAACTCGGAGCCCAGGTCGTGCGGGGTGAAGAACTCGCGCAGGTCAGCGACCGTCTGGTGGACAGCGTGCGGCTTGACGACCTGCTGCTGGAGGAAGGGCTTTTCGCCGCCGAGGCCAACCGGCTCGCCGCCCTTCGCGCCGATACCGAAGCCGCGATCGAAGAGCTTAGCGCACGCGCCGAGCGCTATGGCTCCGAGCGGACCGCAGAGCTGGAACTGCGGCTGGTTCATGCCCGCGCGCGGCTGGGTCTGCTGGATGGCGGCGCGGTCGAGGGGGAGGTCGAGCAACTGCTGGACGAGGGACAGTCCGGCGATCCCGGTGACTCGCGCGTCACAGGGATCTCGCTCGAATACGCGCGCGAGCGCGTGGGCGCGCTGGAGATCGCGCTGCGCGCCGCCCGCGCCGGCGCCTATCTGGGTGACGGCTACAACGACGCGCCCCATTCCGAGCAACGCCTGACCGAGCTTCGATCGGAGCTCGCCGAAACGGGAGCGGCGTTCGAAGCCGCCGAGGCGCGCCTCGTCGCGCTGCGTGACCGGCTCGATCGCGAACGGCTGCGCGTCAATCGTTTCGTCGGCGCAGCGCTGTCGGCGACAGTCGACGGGACGATCTGGGAGACGCTCGCCGCCGACGGCGAGACCGTTCAGCGCGGACAGGAGGTCCTGCGGCTCGTTAATTGTGGCTCGGTCATCGTGACGCTCTCGGTGACGGAATCAGTCTACAACCGTCTCAGCATCGGCGACGCCGCGATGTTCCGCTTCACGGGCGACAGCCGCCGTTTCGACGGCTCCGTGATCCGGCTCGCCGGTTCGGGCGCCCAGACGATCTACGACAATCTCGCCGTCGCCCCCAGCGAGCGGCACCTGGAGCGCTATGACGTGGCGCTGCTGGCGCCGGGCCTGCGCGACGATCCCGAGGGCTGCGCCGTAGGCCGCACAGGGCGGGTGTTTTTCGAGGCCCGACCGCTGGACCGGCTGCGCGACATGTTCGCGTGGTAAGGCGGTGCTCTATCTCAACGAAATCCAGACGAGTCTGGTGCATGTCGCGCTGGCGATCGGCGCCACGCAGATCCTGACGGCGCTGATCGATCGGCGCAATCTCTGGCATCGGGCGCTCCTGCTCGGGATCGGCGGGATCCTCGCGCTGCGCTACGCCTGGTGGCGCGCGACCGAAACGCTGGCGCCCTTCGGTCCCACCTGGGACTTCGCGGCCAGCTGGAGTCTCTTCGCGCTGGAAATGGCCGCGCTGGCCGGCGCTCTCAGCGCCGCGCTGATCATGACGCGCCACAGCGACCGCAGCGGCGAAGTCGACGCCAATCTCGCCTGGTGGCGCCCGGGGCCGGCGCCGCGCGTGGCCGTGCTGATCGCGACATACAACGAGGATCGGGAAATCATCGAACGCACCATCGTCGGCGCCCGGTCGCTCGACTACCCGAGCGTGGATGTTCTGGTGCTCGACGACGGCAGGAGGGACTGGCTTCGCGACTATTGCGTCGAGCACGACGTGAAATACCTGCGGCGTACGGACAACAAGGGATCCAAGGCGGGCAACATCAACAACGCGCTCGCCGCGCTCGCCGCCGATCCCCCCGACTTCATCGCGGTTCTGGACGCCGACTTCGTCCCCCACAGCGATTTTCTGACACGCACCCTCCCGCTCTTCCATGACCCGCAGGTCGGCCTGGTGCAAACGCCGCAACATTTCTTCAACGCCGATCCGGTGCAGCACAATCTCGGGCTCACGCGCTCCTATCCGGACGAGCAGCGCTTCTTCTTCGATCACATGCAGCCCGCGCGCGACGGCTGGGGGATCGCGTTTTGCTGCGGCACGTCGTCGGTCGCGCGATGGCGCGCCGTGCAGGAGGCGGGGCTGTTCCCCACCGACAGCATCACCGAGGACTTCATGCTCACGCTGACCCTGCGCGACGCGGGCTGGGCCACCGTCTACCTCAACGAACCGCTGACGGAGGGCCTCGCGCCCGAAGGGCTGAAGGAGTACGTGACGCAGCGCACCCGCTGGTGCCTCGGCATGATGCAGATCGCACGCAGCCGCGTCGGGCCGCTCGCGCGCAACAATCTGCGCCTGCGCGATCGATGGAGCATCGCCGACAGCCTGTTCTACTGGCTCACGACATTCCCCTTCCGCATCGCCGCGCTGATCTATCCCCTGTTCTACTGGTTCTTTTCGATCACCGTCGTCGACGCGCGACTGCCGGACGTCCTCTCGTTCTTCGGCGTCTATTACATCTGGACGATGATGGCGCTGAACCTGCTGACGCGCGGCATGGTCGCGCCGATCATCAACGACGTGAGCCAGCTCGTTTGCGCGATACCGGTCAGCCGCGCGGCGATCGTGGGTCTCATCAAGCCGAAGGGCCATCCGTTCACCGTGACCGCGAAGGGCGGCGACCGACGGCGGGTCATTGTTCAATGGGGGATGATGGCCCCATGGCTGACGCTCCTCGCGCTGACCCTCATCGGCCTTCTGCTCGGCATCTTTCTGGACCGCTTCGCCTATTTCGACGCCGGGGACGGCAAGGTCGTCGTGCTGTTCTGGAGCCTCTACAACGTGGTCGTCCTTTCGGTCGCGATCCTCGCCTGCA
Source organism: Salinarimonadaceae bacterium (assembly GCA_007693435.1). Classification (GTDB taxonomy): domain Bacteria; phylum Pseudomonadota; class Alphaproteobacteria; order Rhizobiales; family Beijerinckiaceae; genus Saliniramus. The sequence goes on from REDO01000065.1 coordinate 11,650, forward strand.
TCGAATTGCCCCGGCGCGAAAGCCATGTCGCGGACCAGCCGGAACGCGCGGTCTTCAATGGACCCGGCGGGCTCAAACGGCTCTGGATCGCCGCGATGACCCTCGAGACGGTCCGGGTGCGCGGGCTGCGCTACCCCAAAGGCGCGGCCGGCGTGATCCGGCTGCGCGACGTGGGCGACGTCGCGGCGACCGTGGTTTCCCAGACGCCCGACGGAGCCACCATGCGCATCTTCCCGGACGGCGCCCAGCGCCATGCGCTGCTGCGCCGCTTCTACACCGAAGGCAATGCGCCGGGCGTCGTCTCGATCAGCATCGGCAGGCTGCTGGAGGACATTGGACGCCGGCTGTCGTTCCGCCCTGATCGCCGGCGACGCTAGTCGTCCCGGTTCTGGAGCCGGACCAGCGCGGATGATATCGCCGCCGCCTCGCGCGTGCTGCGCGTGTCGAACGGTGGAACGTCCTCGCCCTCCGCCTGCCGCGCGGCTTCATTCGCGAGCCGGCTGATCGGCGCGAGGAACAGCCTGTAGAAGGCGACCGTCACGGTCAGCAGAACCGCGAGCCCGGCCAGGAGAAGCATCAAGACCCACCGTGTCAGCGCTCCGCCAGAGTCGCCCATCGCTTCGGGCGTGATGCGCGCCACCAGTCGCCAGCCAAACGACGGCAGATCGCCATAGGCGACCTGCGGCACAACGGTCGACAGATACTCCTGACCGTCCGGCCAGACCTCGTGTTGGGAAACCTGCCTTCCGGCGCGCGCCGCGCGCATGCTGGGAAGATCGAGCTGGCCCGTTTCGGACCCGTCGGAGGCGAAGATCACCGCGCCGTCCTGACCGACCAGGAACAGATCGAGATCCTGCGTCTGCGCCGACTGGACCAGAAAGGCGCCCGTCCATCCAAAGTTCAGCTGCAGCGCCAGAACGCCTGCGACGTCGCCTGCGTCGTTGCGAACCGGGATCGACAGGTCGAGCAGCCGGATCGGCTCCTCGTCCGTCCCGCCGAGAAGGCGGTCGAGCAGCGGCGCGTCGCGCGCATCGCCGGCGAAAGGACCTTCGAGGCCGCGCTGAAACCAGAGACGTTCGCTGATGTCCGCGTTGACGAGCATGTCTGCCGAGGCGACGGCGACCCGCCCGTCAAGCCCGGCGAAACCGGCCCAGGAAATGCGACGCCGATCGCCGGCGAGCACGTTGACCGCGATCCTGATCGTCTCCAGGTCCCGCGGGCCGACGCTTTCGGCCAGTGCGCGCAAGTCGCTCCAGTCCTGTTCGAGCATGCGCGCAAGATTGAGCGCCACGCTCTGCGCCCGCACAGTCAACGCCCGCTCGAGCGCGGCGTTCTGAAAATCGCGAAGCCGGTCCTGAACCGCGACCATGGTGATGACGCTGAACGCGGCGGCGACGAGGACGACAAAGCCGAACAGGGCGGCCCTGAGGGAGATGAGACTGCGATCCATGATGCTTCCAAACCAAGGCCGCGAATGCGGCCTTCGTCGCGCAAGATACCATGGGACGAGCCGCCCATTGCCCGAAACCGGCCCGCCGCTTCCGGCCGGGGTCCGGAATTCGTCTCAGGGCAGCTTCATGCCCCTGTGTCCCTTACCCGCCATCGCGTCCAAGCGCGCCTTCCAGAAAAGCGAGCTGGACGTGCATGAGGAAAGCCTTCGCCCGATAGGCCATCTGCCGCGGATGGCGCATCGCCGCCGCATCGACCTCCTCGCCGCGCGTCACGGGCGGACAGGGGATGAAGACGACGTCATCCCGGCAGCGATCAAGAATCGCGGCGGTCACGCGAAAGGCGGGGAAAGCGCGGGGCGGCTCATGGCGGGGCCAGCAATCGGTCACGATCACATCCGCGTCGGCGATCGCCTCCATGTCGTGCGTGGCCGCGAGCCCGCCGCGCGGACCGTCGAGATGAAAATCCGCGTCGAAGACCTGCGTCACCGCGATCCCGAGCGCATCCGCCGCCTCCGCCCACGAAGCGAGGATGTTCCCGCGCGGGGCGACGACGGCGACGCGCAGTCCGGCGGGGCCGCGCCCCAGCGACCGCAGGAAGGCCAGATCGCCGAGCACCTCGAACGGGTGGTTGGCCCGCGTGCGAAGATTGAGCACGGGGCCCGGAAAGGCGTCGGCGAGCGCTTCGAGCCATACGATGTCGGGAGCGCGCACGGCGAGCGCGTCGAACCAGTTGGCGAGATAGGGGCCGAGATCCTCTGGCGCTTCGGCCCCGAACAGGCCCTGAGGCAGGGTCTCAATCGCCGCGCCCATCGCGCGTGCGCCGAGCGCCATCGCGACGGGGTTGCGCCATCCGCGCTCCTCCACGATGAGCGCGACCCGCGCGCCTGCGAGCGTGCGGGGCATCTCGCGCGCCTCCCAGGCCGCCGCGAGCGAAACGGCGCGGTCGAGAGCCGCTTCGAGCCCGGTCCGGGAATGGTCGTTCAGGCGCAGGAGGCTGCGCGTCTCGTCGTTCCCGCCCATGACGCCGGCGCCTGCTCCGCGAATAATGGATCAGCCCAGCATCGCGAACGGCCCTGCGACGTCAAGGCGGATCGCCGCGCCAAAAAAAGCAACGTCGTTGCGCAACGCGCCGGATCAGCTCGCAATACGCAACCGCTGGGCGGTCTTGGCGATCGCGTCCAGAGCCAGCTTGAGTTCCGCCGTGCCATTGACCCGGTGATAGTCCTCTTCGCTGTGCGCGCAAGCGCGCGCGTACGGGTTGAAGTGGTGGTTGCCGGGCTGCTGGATCATCACGATTCTTATCCCGTCGGCGCGCATGCGCTCGCATAGATCGACGAGATGCTGGAACGCAAGCGGCGACCCGTTGTTCCAGCCATAGTGGCCGCCATCCCTTCCACCAACTTCGATCTCGTAAATGGTCGCGTTTCCATCGGTGATATAAATTACGATCCGATCGATCTCCTCCTCGTCAATGTACGGAGGAGTAACCCCCATGGCGTCCATCCAGGCCGGCGAAAGCATGCGCCAGCCCCAGACCAGTCCTTCGTCGAAGCGGCCGGTGCCACTCGGCCTTGCTCGGTCGACCGTCTGCGCGACGATCTCGATGTCGTTCGTCGGGGCGACCGCAGAAACGTTCGGGCAGGTCGGGACGCCGTGATGGGCGCGCCTGCCGATCGCTCCTCGCCCCTGCGCGATGGTGCTCTGATGGCTCACCGAGAAAAGTCGCCCTCCCTCGCCGGGAAGCGTGGCGTCTACGGCGAAATCGAAGTCTCCGATGGAGCGCTCGATCGGCTCGACGCAACCGTTCCAGTTTCCCGGTCGATGGCCGTCGATCCACGCTGTCATGCCCGGGAGTTCATTGATTCTGACGCGGTCGGAGAATGGCACGAACGAGACCCGGAAGCGCTCGCGGTCACGGCTGCGCATCTCCTGGAGAAACGACGTGATCGTCTCGGTCGCCGAAGCCCAGTTGGAGCCGCCCATCGAGTTCGTCACGTCCATCACGATCGAGATCTGAGCCGCTCGGCCCGGGCTTTCGGCCACGACGTCCGCGCGCGCGACGATCCGGCTCTGCAGCAGGGTAAAACTGCCAAAGGCGTTGTCCCTCAGCGCTTCCAAAACGACGATGTGCCTGTCTTCGCTTCGCGTGTAATTGACGGAAGTTATCGTCAAGTCCCGTCGCGCGGCGCTCAGCCTCCGAGCGTGCTCGTTGACGACGCGGGTCGGATCGCCCTCGTCTTTCCCGAATTCCATGGCGGCGGCCAATGCGGCCGCATCCGCGACGCGTTGCAGGCCCGCCCGATCGTTCGTGAGCTGCGAATAGTCGACCGCGGCGCCCGCCATGCCGAGCACGGGGACAAGCGCAAGCGCGAAGATGATGGCCACCCCGCCTTCCCCGGCGCGCAAGAAACGTCCGATCGTTGACTGAATTGGCGTCCGCATCGAAAGCCCCTTCCGTAAAATAACTTCGGCAATCTAAGCGCGTGTCGATTGACGATGCGTTTAGTTGAATGTCGAGTTTTTGATGTGTTTTGTAAAAAACGTCGGCGTCGCCTCGATCAAGTCGCCGAAACTGGCCACAGAGGGTGCGGCGACGCTGTTTTTCAACTACATGACGAACGTATCGCGCCGATCGATACACAACCGCCTTGGGCGAAGCGATGCAGCAAGCCGGGCGAGCAGCGCATCCGACAATTCACCCCGCGGCCGAAACGGCGCCTCTATTGCGGGTCCTTGCCATCATCGCACATCCGATCATAGTCTCCAGAGACGACCCGAAGGGAGAAGGAACACAATGGGATTGAAGCGGCGCGAAAAGCATCCTTCCGGGCAGCGTCGCCGACACCCTGCTACGTGAGACGGCATGCGACGCGCTTGCCGTACCGCCTCAATGAACCGGGCATACACTCTCCGACTTTCGAGCGACCGAGGTTTATTCAATCAATGAGCGCATTGTTCGAGGAACTGGATTACCGCCCGACCCCGATCGGGGCGCTGAGCCTGCGACGACGGCGCGAATTGGCGCTCGGCGTCGACGTCTTCGAGATCAAGCTCGGCGAAGAATTCCTGATGTCGAGCCTGTTCACGGCCTCGGAGATCGCCCTCGCCCGTCTCGGCGTCGCGGCGGCGGAGGGCGATCGTCTCGACGTCGTCGTCGGCGGCCTCGGGCTGGGCTACACGGCGCAGGCCGTTCTGGAGGAGGAGCGCGTCGGCTCGCTCGTCGTCGTCGAGATGCTCGAGCCGGTGATCGACTGGCATCGTTCCGGGCTCCTGCCCGTCGGCCCGCGACTGACGGGCGATCCGCGCTGCCGGTTCGCCCAGGGCGATTTCTTCGCGATGGCGGCGGACGGGCAAGTCGGCTTCGACCCCGAGGCGCCCGGACGTCGCTTTGACGCTGTACTCGTCGATATCGACCACTCGCCCGAAGCGCTGCTCGATCCACGCAGCGCCTCCTTCTACCAGCCCGAAGGACTGCGCGGTGTGCTCACCCATATGAAACCTCGCGGCGTTTTCGGCCTGTGGTCTAACGACGCGCCCGATGCGCGCTTCACCCGGCGGCTCTCGGAGGTCTTCGCCGAGGCCTGGGCCGAGCCGGTGGTCTTCCACAACCCGCTCCAGGACAAACCCTTCACCCAGACGGTGTACCTGGCGCGCGCCGGCGCGCCATCCGGCGAGGTAGCGTGAACGAAGGCGCCTGCCCGGTTTGCCGTTCGCCCGGATCGGAGCCGTTGCTTCCGGTCGAGGGGCGCGATTACCGGCGCTGCGGCGTCTGCGCGGCGCGGTTCCTCGATCCTCGCCAGCTTCCATCGCGCGAAGTCGAATACGCCCATTACCTCAACCACGAGAACCATCCCGACGATCCCGGCTATCGCCGCTTCCTCTCGAAGCTCGCGGAACCGCTGCTCACGCGTCTCGCGCCGTCGTCGCGCGGGCTCGATTACGGCTGCGGCCCTGGTCCGGCGCTGGCGGCCATGCTGCGCGAGGCGGGCCACAAAGTCGCGCTCTATGACCCGTTCTTCCATCCCGATCGAAAGCCGCTGGAAGGCAGCTACGATTTCGTGACCTGCACCGAGACGGCCGAGCATTTCCATCGGCCGGCGGACGAGTTCGACCGGCTCATGGGCCTTGTCCGGCCGGGCGGCTGGCTCGCGATCATGACCTGTTTCCAGACCGACGATTCCCGTTTCGCCGAGTGGCGATACCGGATGGACCCCACCCACGTCGTCTTCTATCGCGAAGCGACGCTGCGCCATCTGGCCGCCTCACGCGGCTGGCGTTGCGAAATCCCGGCAAAGGACGTGGCGCTGATGCGCAGACCGGACACCCCCGGCGGCGACGGGTGACCGCGGCCGCCGTTCGACGCTTGACCCGCGCCGACATCTTCCAGAGAAAGGAGCCAGATGACCCGAAGGGACCCGGATGTCGGTATTTGATCGTTTTCTCTCGCTCTGGGTCGCGCTTTGCATCGTCGCCGGAGTGGCTGCGGGCAATCTGTTTCCCGGTCTGTTCCAGACCGTCGCCTCATGGGAATACGCTTCGGTCAACCTGCTCGTCGCCATACTGATCTGGGCGATGGTTTATCCGATGATGGTCGCGGTCGATTTCGCCAGCCTGCGCCATATCCACAAGCGGCCAAAAGGGCTCGTCATCACCCTCGCGGTCAACTGGCTGATCAAGCCCTTCACGATGGCCGCGCTGGGCGTGCTGTTCTTCGAATTCGTCTTCGCCGATCTCATCGATCCGGCCGATGCCGGACAATATATCGCCGGGCTGATCCTGCTCGGCGCGGCGCCCTGCACGGCGATGGTGTT
>REDO01000150.1 GCA_007693435.1 Salinarimonadaceae bacterium
GCGCGCCCGGGGTCCCTCGCAGCAAGGCGCGCCGCCGATATCGGCGACACGCCGCGATAATCCGCCCTAGCGGGCGTCACGCAGGGACCTGCGGCGCGAGAACGCGGTCCTGCCGGAGATCGTAGATCTTGCCTGTCTCCGTCCATGAGGGCAGGGCGAGGCGCAGGATGTGCGGGGCGACCTCCTCGGGCTTGCGCAGCCTGGACTGGTCTTCGCCCGGCATGGCCGCACGGCGCATGTTCGTCGCGAGCGGGCCGGGATCGAGGAGCATACAGCGGATCGCGGTCTTCTCGGTCTCGGCCGCGTATGTGCGCGCCAGCGCTTCGAGCGCGGCCTTCGAGATCGCGTAGGGGCCCCAATAGGCGCGGCACTCGCGCGAGGCGTCGGAGGTGAGGAAGATCGCGCGGCCCGCGTCGGAGGCGCGCAACAACTGATCGAAGGACCTGATCAGGCGCCAGTTGGCGGTGACGTTCACGGCCATCACCCGGTCCCAGACCGGCGGGTCGACATGGGTGATCGGCGCTATCTCGCCGAGCGTGCCGCCAGCCGCCACCAGAATGTCGAGCCTTCCCCAGCGCTCGAAGATCGCCGCGCCAAGCCGGTCGAGCGCCTCGTGGTCGGCGATGTCGAGCGGCACGAGGGTCGTCGCGCCGCCGCCGGCCTTGATCGCGTCGTCGAGTTCTTCGAGCGCTCCTTGCGTGCGCGCCACGGCGATAATGTGCGCGCCCGCCTCGGCTAGAGCGAGCGCCGCCGCGCGGCCCACGCCGCGGGATGCGCCCGTCACGACCGCGATGCGGCCCTGCAATGCTTTCGTCATAACGTCCTTCAATCAACCTCGGCGAGGATCGACAGCTTGCGCGGCGTCGCCACAGACAGATCCGAGAGCGGGGTGGGGTAGTCGCCCGTGAAGCAATGGTCGGTCAGTTGCGGAGCGCCCCCGTCGCGGCCGGGGAAGCCGAGCGCGCGGTAAAGGCCGTCGACGGAAAGGAAGGCGAGGGTATCGGCGCCGATATAGGCGCGCATCGCCTCGAGATTGTGCGTCGCCGCGAGCAGCTTGTCCCTCTCCGGCGTGTCGATGCCGTAGAAGTCGGGATGGGTTATCGGCGGGCTCGCGAGGCGGAAATGCACCTCCCGCGCCCCTGCCTCGCGCATCATGCGCACGATCTTCACCGACGTCGTGCCGCGCACCAGGGAATCGTCGATCAGCACGATGCGCTTGCCGGCGATCGCCGCGCGGTTGGCCGAGTGCTTCAGGCGAACGCCGAGTTCGCGGATCGCCTGCGTCGGCTGGATGAAGGTTCGCCCGACATAGTGGTTGCGGATGATGCCGAGTTCATAAGGAACGCCCGCCTTCTGCGCGTAGCCGATCGCGGCGGGGACGCCCGAATCCGGCACCGGCACCACGACGTCAACGTCGGCGGGCGACTCCGTCGCCAGTTGCGCGCCCATGGCCTTGCGCGCGTCGTAGACGCTGCGGCCGTTCACGATGGAATCGGGGCGGGCGAAATAGATGTACTCGAACACGCAGGGGCGAGCGGGCTGTTTGGGGAAGGCGCGGATGCTCTCTACGCCGCTCTCGGAAATCACCACGATCTCGCCGTTCTCGACGTCGCGCACGAAACGCGCGCCGATGATGTCGAGCGCGCAGGTCTCGGAGGCGAGCATGTAGCGGCCGTCGAGCTCGCCGAGCACCAGCGGGCGGATGCCGAAGGGATCGCGCGCGCCGATGAGCTTCTTGTTGGACAGGGCGACGAGGGCGTAGGCGCCTTCCAGCGCGGTCACCGCGTCGATGAAGCGGTCGATCAGGCGGCGCTTGCGGCTGCGCGCAAGGAGGTGGAGGATCACCTCCGTGTCCGTCGTCGACTGGCAGATCGCCCCGTCGCGGATCAGGTCGCGGCGCAGCGTCAGCCCGTTGGTGAGATTGCCGTTATGGGCCACGGCGAAACCGCCGCCCTCGAGTTCGGCGAAGAGCGGCTGCACGTTGCGGATCACGGTCTCGCCCGTGGTCGAATAGCGCACATGGCCGATGGCGGAGGCGCCGCTCAGGCGCTCGATCGTGGCGCGGTCGGAAAAGGAATCGCCCACAAGCCCGAGCCTGCGCTCCGCATGGAAGCGCGCGCCGTCGAAGGTGACGATGCCCGCCGCCTCCTGCCCGCGATGCTGGAGCGCGTGCAGGCCGAGCGTCGTGATCGCGGCCGCGTCCGGGTGGCCGAAAATGCCGAAGACGCCGCATTCCTCTCGCAGGGTGTCGCCGTCGAGATCGAAGGCGTCGTCGTCGGGAACGCCCGCAGCATGCGCCTCGTAGGAACTCCTGGCCGTCGTCATCGTCCTGTCCTCGGGTCGTCTAACGAAAAAGGGCGACGGCCCTCAGGCCGCCGCGTCGTCGCTTGCATCCGTTGCGCGTCAGCCGCGCTGTTGCGGCGCGGCGTCCGGCGCGGGCTCGACCGGATCGCCGTCAGGGCCCGGCCGGAACTGCTGCAGAAGCCCCTCGGGATCGTCCGGAAGCAGGGTGATCAGGCTGTCGCCGGTGCTCTCCAGCATCGGGCGCGTGCGCGCGTCGTCGGCCCATTCGGGAAGCTGCCCCTGCGCGAGCCAGCTCAGGAAGATCCAGCCGATGACGCAAATCAGGAAGCCGCGCGCGGCGCCGAAGATGAAGCCGAGCGTGCGGTCGATGGCGCCGATGCTCGAATCGAGGATGAGATCGGAGATCTTCACCGTGATCAGCGACACGATAATGAGCGTGCCGAGGAAGATCGCGCCGATCGCGACCGCGAGCGCGACAGTGCTGTTCGAGATGTATTGCTGCGCGTAAGGCAGCGCGCTTGGATGCATGTACCAGGCGACGACCGCCGCCACGACCCAGGCCACGATCGCCAGAACTTCGCGCGTGAGGCCCCGCACCGAAGCGAGCAGCGCTGAGATGAGAATGACGCCGATGACGGCGATATCGAGTATGGCGATTGGCATGCTGGGTCGCCCTGCAACGTGCGATAGAAATTGAACGTACGGAGCTTTACGGCGCCGCCGCGAGGCGACGTATATCCCGATGCGATCGATCCGTCATCCTTCCTGTTGCGCGGATGGGGCTTTTCGATGGCGGGGCCGCGCCGCGACGGCGGCGACGAGCTCGGAGATGTGGCCGATCGTTTGCAGTCGCAAGGCGCCCCCGTCTCCGCCTTCGCTGCGCGAGACGGGTAGAATCGCTGTGGAGAAACCGAGTTTGGCCGCCTCCTTGACGCGCGTGGCCGCCTGCGACACGGGCCGCACCGCGCCTGACAGGCCGATCTCTCCGAAATAGACTGCATCCGGCGGTAGAGCCGAGCCCGACAGCGAGGAGACGAGCGCCGCCGCCGCCGCGAGATCGCAGGCCGGCTCGTTGATGCGCATTCCGCCGGCGACGTTGAGATAAATGTCGTGCGTCCCGAGCTTGAGCCCGGCATGGGCTTCGAGCACCGCGACGACCATCGAGAGGCGCGCCGGATCCCAGCCGACGACGGCGCGGCGGGGATTGCCAAGCGCGGAGGGCGCGACGAGCGCCTGGATCTCGACGAGGAGCGGGCGCGTGCCCTCCATGCCGGCGAAGACAGCGGCGCCGGGCGCCGCCGCGTCCCGCCCTTCGAGGAACAGGGCGGAAGGGTTGGGCACCTCCGCAAGACCCGCGCCGGTCATCTCGAACACGCCGATCTCGTCGGTCGGACCGAAGCGGTTCTTGGCCGAGCGCAGGATGCGGAAATGATGGGCGCCGTCGCCCTCGAAGGAGATGACCGCGTCGACCATGTGTTCGACGACGCGAGGGCCAGCGATCTGCCCGTCCTTGGTGACGTGCCCGACGAGGATGACGGCGGCGCCGGTCGTCTTGGCGTAGCGGATCAGATGCTGGGCGCTGGCGCGGACCTGCGTCACCGTGCCGGGCGCGGATTCCGCGGTGTCGGTCCACATGGTCTGGATGGAATCGATCACCACCAGCGCCGGCGGTCGCCCCTCCGAGAGCGTCGCGACGATGTCCTCGACATTGGTCTGCGAGGCGAGCTCCACCGGGCTCGAAGCCAGCCCGAGGCGCTCGGCGCGCATCCGCACCTGCCCGACGGCCTCCTCGCCCGAAATAAAGACGACGCGATGCCCCCCCTGGGCGAGCGCGGCGGTCGCCTGCATCAGAAGCGTCGACTTGCCGATGCCCGGATCGCCGCCGATGAGGATGACCGAGCCGCGCACGAAGCCGCCGCCGGTGACTCGGTCGAGTTCGTCAATGCCCGACGGCGTGCGCGGCGGCTCTTTGGATTCTCCCTGAAGGCCCTCCAGCGGGAAGACGCGTCCCTTGCCGCGCGCGCTGCGCAACGATGCGGGCACCGCCGCCGACGACCCGCCTCCGATCTCCTCGACGATCGAACTCCACGCGCCGCAGGCCTCGCACTTGCCGTGCCAGCGATTGTAGACGGCGCCGCATTCCTGACAGACGAAGTTCGATCGGGCTCTGGCCAAGGGGCGTTCTCCTTCAGCCGCCGATGTAGCGACGGGCGAAGCGCCGCCCGAGACTCGTGAGGATTTCGTAGCCGACGGTGCCCGCCCGTTTTCCGACTTCGTCGATGTCGAGGTCGTCTCCGATCATCACCGCCCGGGCGCCGCGCCGCGCGGCCTCCGCCGACGCGTCGGTCACGTCGAGGATGATGAGGTCCATCGAGACGCTTCCCGCGAAGGGGCAGCGCACGCCGCCCACGAGCGCGACGCCGGCTTCGACGCCGGAAGCGATCTTCGCGTCCGCGGCGCTCGCCGTGCGGGGATAGCCGTCGGCGTAGCCGATGCACAGCGTCGCGAGCCGTCTCGGACCGCGCGCGATCCAGCGTCCGTTATAGCCGACCAGCGTCCCGTCCGGGACGTCGCGCGTCTGGATGATCGTCGCCTCGAGGCGCACGACAGGGCGCATCGGGTTGAGGGCTTCCGGTGTCGGATTGCCGCCGTAGAGCGCGTAGCCGGGGCGCGCCAGATCGAGCCCCGGCGCGGGATCGAGAAAAACGCCCGACGAATTGGCGAGCGAGGCCGGAACGCCGGGATACGCTTCGCGCAGTCGCTGGAAAGCGGCGATCTGGGCGGTGGTCGCCGCCGCGCCGAATTCCTCGGAACTGGTGAAATGCGACATCAGGAGCGCGGGGGCGAAGGGCAGGGCGCCGGCCATCGCGAGACCCTCATCCACCGAAAGCCCCAGGCGGTTCATGCCGGTATCGACGTGCAGCGCTGCAGGCGGCGCATCCTGCGTCTGCGCGGCGAATTCGGCCCAGTCCGCGATCTCCCCGGCCGATCCGAGGATCGGGCGCAGGGCGAGCGCGCGATAGACGGGCTCGGTTCCCGGCAGGAGCCCGTTGAGGACGTAGATCGTCGCATCCTGCGCGATGGCGCGCACGCGTCGGGCTTCGCCGAGATGCGCGACGAAGAAGGTGCGGCAACCCGCTTTCGCGAGCGCGGGCACGGCGGCCTCGGTCCCCGTCCCGTAGGCGTCGGCCTTGACGACGGCTGCGCATTCGACGGCGCCCGAGCGATCGCGGATCAAGCGCCAGTTGTCGGCGAGCGCGCCGAGATCAACCGTCAGGAAGGCGCCTGCCTCGGCTGCGGGGATCGCGCGCTCCTCAGTCACCGATGCGCTCCGGCATCCTGTCCTCTGCCGCGAGATTGGTGAAGCGCGTGATGTTGGCCTGGAAGGCGAGCTGCACCGTGCCGGTCGGGCCGTGGCGCTGCTTGCCGATGATCAGCTCGGCCTTTCCGTGCACCCGCTCCATTTCGGCCTGCCACTCAGGATATTCTTTTGAATCAGGTTTCGGCTCCCGGTTCTGGAGATAGTATTCCTCGCGGTAGACGAAGAGCACCACGTCTGCGTCCTGTTCGATCGAGCCGGATTCGCGCAGATCCGAGAGCTGTGGCCGTTTGTCATCTCGCGACTCGACCTGACGGGAGAGCTGCGAGAGGGCGACGATGGGCACCGAGAGCTCCTTGGCGAGCGCCTTGAGCCCCGTCGTGATCTCGGTCAGCTCCTGCACGCGGTTCTCGCCCTTCTTGCTCGAGCCCGAGAGCAGCTGGAGATAATCGACCACCAGCACGTCGAGCCCCTTCTGGCGCTTGAGTCGCCGGGCGCGGGCGGTGAGCTGGGCGATCGAGATGCCGCCGGTCTGGTCGATGTAGAAGGGGATCGACTGCATTTCGCGAGCGGCTTCGGTCAGCTTGTAGAACTCGTCCTCGGTGATGTCGCCGCGCCTGATCTTGTAGGAGGGGATGCCCGATTGCTCGGCGATGATGCGCGTGGCGAGCTGTTCGGACGACATTTCGAGCGAGAAGAAGCCGACGACCCCGCCGTTCATCGTTTCGATCGTCCCGTCCGGCCGCTTCTCGCCGCGATAGGCCTTGGCGATGTTGAAGGCGATGTTGGTCGCGAGCGAGGTCTTGCCCATGGCGGGCCGACCCGCGAGGATGACGAGATCGGAAGGCTGGAGCCCGCCGAGTTTCCGATCGATGTCGACGAGGCCCGTCGAGATGCCCGATAATTTGCCGTCGCGCTGATATGCCTTGGCGGCCATGCCGATCGCTGCGGTCAGCGCGTCCGTGAAGCGCTGGAAGCCGCCGTCGTAGCGGCCGGTCTCGGCCAGCGCGAAGAGCTTGCGTTCGGCCTCCTCGATCTGGGCGCGGGGCGTCGAATCGACGGGCGCGTCGAAGGCCGTGTTCACCGTCTCCTCGCCGATGGCGATCAGCTTTCTGCGGATCGACAGGTCGTAGATCGTGCGCCCGTAATCCATCGCGTTGATGATCGTCGTCGCTTCTGACGCGAGCCGCGCGAGGTATTGGGAGACGGTGATTCCGCCCAGATCCTGATCGCCGAGGAAGGTCTTGAGCGTGACCGGCGTCGCGACCTTTCCCGCTTTGATGAGGCTCGACGCCACCTCGTAGATGCGCCGGTGCAGATCCTCGTGGAAATGCTCGGGGCCCAGAAAGTCCGAGACGCGGTAATAGGCCTCGTTGTTCACGAGGATCGCCCCGAGCAGGGCCTGCTCGGCGTCGATATTGTGCGGCGCGACGCGGTATTCCGGTTCGTGATTGTCGAGCTGCGCCACGAGGGCGTTGGCCGTGGCCATGGGTCTTGCGTGTCCGAATCGTTGGCGTTGGGATGTCAGGGTAGAGGATGCCGGGGGACAGGGGGACCCCCGGCGAGTGGGAGGGGGTTCGAAAGCCCGGGACGGGGTCTTGCGCGGTTCCCTGTGAATCGCGTGGAATGCGGCAAAGCCCTTACGGCGCAAGGCGGCGAGCGTCCGCCTGTGTGGAAGAGTTGTCCAAAGGAGCGTTCGGAGAATGTGGCGCCGGCGTCCGAGGGGTTCAGGTCGAGGGCCGGGAGCGTCTCGATCGGGCTCCAGGCCCCGGCAATCCGAATCCGCCCGACGTCGTTTGCGCGTCTGCAAAAATTCCGCCCGGTCGCCAAGATTGACGGCGCTTTCCCCCGGCGCGCATAAGCATGCGCGACAGAAACGAAAGCTGGCGTCCATTTGCGCCCGCGCCAACAATAACCGGGAAACCTCATGAGCGAGACCGAGCGCCGCATCCACCGTCCCTCCCGCGATCCCTTCCTCTTCCGTCCGATCAGGTTCCGCTCCGTCGAGGCGCGCAACCGCATCATGATGTCGCCGATGTGCCAGTATTCGGCCGATGACGGGGTGGCGAACGACTGGCATTTCGGCCATATCGCGGCCCGCGCCGCCGGCGGGATCGGCATCCTCTGCGTCGAGGCGACCCATGTCTCCCCGATCGGGCGCATCACGCCCCATTGCCTCGGTCTGTGGAACGACGCCCAGCGCGACGCGCTCGCCCGCATCGCGGCGCATATCGCGCGCCTCGGCGCGACGCCCGCGATCCAGCTCGCCCATGCCGGCCGCAAGGCGTCGGTCTCGACGCCCTGGACAGGCACGAAGCCCATTCCGGCCAGCGACGGCGGCTGGGAGATCATCGGACCGTCCGCCGTGCCCCAGAGCCCGGAAGCCCAGACGCCCCGCGCCATGGACAAGGGCGACATCGCGGAAGTCGTCGATCAGTTCCGCACCGCCGCCCGACGCTCGCTGGAAGCGGGGTTCGAAGTCCTCGAAATTCACGCCGCCCACGGCTATCTGCTGCACTCGTTTCTCTCGCCGCTCAGCAATTTCCGCGAGGACGAATACGGCGGATCGTTCGAGAACCGGATGCGCTTCCTGCACGAGACCATCGACGCCGTGCGCAAGGAATGGCCGCAGGAACTGCCGCTCTTCGTGCGCATCTCCGCGACCGACTGGCGCGAGGGCGGGCTCGATCTCGACGCCGCGATCGAGGTCGCGCGCGAGCTCAAGGCCCGCGGCGACGTCGATCTGATCGACTGCTCGACGGGCGGCGTCGACCACGCGCAGAAGATCGCGCCCTATCCGGGCTACCAGGTTCCCTTCGCCGAGGGCATCCGCCGCGCGGTCGATATCCCGACGGGCGCCGTCGGCCTGATCTCGACGCCGGAGCAGGCGGAGGAGATCCTCGCCAGCGGGCGCGCCGACCTCGTGCTGCTCGGGCGCGTCCTGCTGTTCAATCCGCATTGGCCACTGCACGCCGCCAACCGGCTGCACGCCGACCACGTCGCCTGGCCGATGCAGTACGAGCGCTCAAACATCTTCTGAGCCTTTCGGGGGAGGGGAAATGTTCGACATTCGCGACGCCGAGATCGTGCGGGAGATCGTGCGCTGGGGCGGCTTCCGCGCGGCGGCGAGCAAGCTCAACCTCACGCAATCCGCCGTCTCGGCCCGCGTTTCGAGTCTCGAGGGCAAGATCGGCGTCACGATCTTCGACCGCCGCAAGCGAGGCGCGCAGCTCACGCCGCAGGGGCGCGCCTTTCTCGAGCAGGCCGAGCGGCTCGTCGCCATGCGCAACCAGATCGTCGCGAACATTGCCCCTCACGGGGGATTCACCGGGACGATCCGCATCGGCGTGGCCGAGACGATCGTGCACACCTGGCTCGGCGACATGCTCGCGCGGCTGCGCGACCGGCTGCCGGCGATCAGGCTGGAACTGTCGGTCGACACCTCGCCCGTGCTCGCGTCCCGCCTCCTCGACAACGATCTCGACGTGGCGGTCATGATGTCCTCGCTCGTGCCGCCGCTCGCGGTGCGCATGCCGATCTATTCCTGCCCGCTGGGATGGTTCGCCGCGAGCGACTTCGATCTGGCCGAGCAGCCGCTCGGGCTCTCCGATCTCTTGCGCTACCCCATCATAACCTTCTCGCGCGGGACGCTTCCCTACGCCGAGCTGGAGCACAAGCTGCCTGTCTCGGACCTGTCGCCGCCGCTGCTCCATGCCTGCGCCTCACTGTCGACGACGCTTTATCTCACCCGGGTCGGCTTCGGGGTCGGGTTGCTGCCGACGCCGATGGTCGTGCGCGACCTCGACGAAGCGCGCATGCGCCGTATCGCGACGCGCGCCGACGCCGTCATGTCGGATCTCGCTTTCGATTTCGCCTATCTCCCCGGCCAGCGATCCGAGGTGATGGAAGCGATAGCCGAAGCGGCGCGCGAGGCCGTCGATGCGCTTGATTGATCGATTTAAACGATCAATTTGATCAATATTTGATCGATTGACGCGAACGCGTCTCTTTGTGACACTTCTCTCAACAAAATAAAAAAGCGGGATCGCAAAAGCGAGCCGCGGAGACCAGCAGAGAGGGGTTTGTATGGCGACGTTTTCGGAGCCATCAGCTTTGCGTCGCGCCGTCCGGGAGGGCGTATTCGACAGGCCGACGACTGGTCAGGCAGGGGGGTTTCTTCAAGGAAATCTCGCCATTCTGCCGAAGAAATACGCTGACGATTTTCTCGCTTATTGTGTCCGCAATCCCAAACCATGTCCTCTGCTCGGCGTGTCCGAGCCCGGCGAGCGGCGCATCGAGGCGCTCGGCCTCGACCTCGACATCGCCACCGACGTGCCCTTTTACCGGGTTCATCGGGACGGGCGCCACGAAACGGTGTCGGATCTCGACGAGCTCTGGCGCGACGATTTCGTCTCCTTCGTGATTGGTTGTTCGTTTTCCTTCGAGGAGTCGCTCCAGCGCGCCAGGATCCCGGTTCATCATATCGAGGCCGGCCGCAATGTGCCGATGTACGTCACCGACATCGAGACGCGGCGCGCGGGCCCGTTTCACGGGCGGATGGTGGTCTCCATGCGCGCCTTCTCGCCGGCGGACGCGATCCGCGCGACGGTTCTTTCCGACCGTCAGCCGCTTGCGCACGGGGCGCCCGTCCATTTCGGCGATCCAGCCGTCATCGGCGTCAGGGATCTGCGCAATCCTGATTTCGGCGACGCGCCAGTCCTGCGCGACGGCGACGTCCCGGTCTTCTGGGCCTGCGGGGTGACGCCCCAGATGGCGATCCGCAACGCACGGCCAGACATAGCGATCACGCACGAACCGGGTTTCATGCTCGTGACGGACGTGCCTGCCGAGGGAGCCTCCATCGGCATCTGACAGGCGCTCCGCGCGCCGTGAGTATCAAGGGGAAAAGGAGCCTTCAAATGAAACATTCCTTCAAAATCGCGCTGCTCGCCGGCATCGGCCTCGGCGCAATCTCGACGGCCTCGCAGGCGCAGGTCGATGAAGTCACGCTGTCGGTCGTCGGCTCGCTCAGCGGCCTGCCGCTCTACCGTCAGTTCGAGGAGCCCTTCTGGACGAAGACGCTTCCCGAGGTTTCGGGCGGCAAGATCTCCGTCGAGATGACCGCTTTCAACCAGCTCGGCTCCAACGGGTCGGACGTCTACCGCCTTCTCGGCGACGGCGTGTTCGACGTCGGTATGACCGTCTTCGATTATACGGTCGCGGACGCTCCCGAACTCGAGGCGCTGGACGTCCCGCTCGTCGCGCTCACGGCCGAAGAGATGAAGGCGGCGGTAGACGCCGCGCGCCCGTGGGTCGCCGACAGCATGCGCGAGCGCTTCAATTCCCATCTGCTCGCCATCGCCCCGTTCCCCCCGCAGGTGGTGTTCTGCCGCGGCGAGGTGAATTCGCTCGATGATATTCGCGGCAAGCGCATCCGCGGCTCGGGCCGCATGACGACGCAGTTCATCGAGGCGCTCGGCGGCGAAGGCGTCAACCTCGCCTTCGGCGAAGTCCCCGGCGCGCTCCAGAACGGCGTCATCGACTGCGCGATCACAGGCGCCGGCTCCGGTTACAGCGCCGGCTGGTGGGAGAGCTCCTCGCACCTGCTCGTGATCCCGCTGGGCGGCTGGGATCCGGTCGGCACGGCGGTCAACCTGGACCGTTGGGAGAGCCTCTCCGAGGAGACCCGCCAGCTCATCACCGAGCAGGTCAAGACCAACTTCGAGGACCCGGCCTGGGCTGACGCGCAGGGCGCTCTCGAGCGCGACATCGCCTGCCTTTCGGGCGGTGAATGCGCCGCCGGCGCTCCGGGCGACATGACGATCGTTTACGCCTCCGACGAGGACATGCAGACTGCGCTGACGGCGCTCAAGGAGCGTGTCCTGCCCGACTGGGCGGCTCGCGCCGGCGCGGACTGGGTCAAGCGCTGGAACGAGACCGTCGGCGAGGTCGTCGGCATCGAGATCGCCGCGAACTGAACGCGCTATGGGGGTCACGATGCAGGATCCGAACCTTCCGGTCTGGCCGTCGAAAGTCGTCGGCGCGCTCGTCCGGATCAACTACGCCATCGCAGTCATCTGCGGCGTCGTCCTGCTCGTGACCGCTGTCTACGTGCTGGCGGAGATCTTGCTCCGCCGGTTCGTGGGGCGCGGGCTCGGCGGGACCGATGAGATCTCCGGTTATGTGATGGCCGGCGTCGCGGCCTGGGGCTTCTCGTATGCTCTGGTCGAGCGCGCGCATGTGCGCATCGACGTCTTCACCGGCCTGCTGCCCAAGGCGGGGCGGTCGTTCTTCGATCTGCTCGCCCTGCTTTCCATCAACTTCGTCGCGGTTCTCGTGACGTATTGGGGTTGGCGCGTCGTTTCGACGACCCTGACGCGTGGCTCGCGCTCCAACACGCCGCTCGAGACGCCGATGTGGATACCCCAATCGATCTGGCTCGCCGGCTGGGCGTGGCTCACGATCGTCTCGGCCATTCTGGTCTTGTGTCTGTTGACGCTGATGCTTGCGCGCCGATGGAACGAGGCTCAATCGGTCGCCGGCGTCGCCTCCGAAGTTGGAGAAGAAAAATGATTTTCTCCGTCGGAGGCGCGCTTCTGGGGCTTCTCGCCCTTTCCGTTCCGGTCGGCGTCGTGCTCTTCCTGCTCGGCCTGGGCGTCGATGCTTTCTTTTCCTCTTTCCCGCTCATCCGTGGTCTCGGCCAGGTGGTCTGGTCGTCGTCGGATAGCGGATTGCTGATCGCCATCCCGTTCTTCGTGCTGCTCGGCGAGTTCCTCGTGCGCGCAGGCATCGCGGAGCGGACCTACCGGGCTCTCGACAACTGGTTCTCCTGGCTGCCCGGCGGCCTGATCCACGCCAATATCGCCACCGCGACGATGTTCTCGGCGACGTCCGGCTCGTCGGTGGCGACGGCGGCGACGGTGGCGACGGTGGCCATGCCGCAGGCCGAGAAGCTCGGCTACGACCAGCGCCTCTTCGCAGGCTCGATCGCGGCCGGCGGCACGCTCGGGATCATGATCCCGCCTTCGATCAACCTGATCGTCTACGGCTTCCTGACCGAAACCTCGATCCCGCGCTTGTTTCTCGCCGGTCTGGTGCCGGGCGTCTCGCTGGCCCTGTTCTTCATGGTGATGTCGGCCATCCTGTGCAAATGGCGGCCTTCGCTCGGCGGGCCCACGCGCTCGGCGAGCTGGGGGGAGCGGATCCACGGCCTGCGCCACATCGTTCCGCTCTTCATCCTGTTCGGCGTGGTCATCGGCTCGATCTATGGCGGCTGGGCGACGCCGACGGAATCGGCTGCGATCGGCGTCGCGATCTCCGCGATCATCGCGCTGGCGAACCGCGGGCTCACCATCCCGGTGATCATCGCCTCGATCGTCGGCACCGTGCGCACCACCTCGATGGTGATGTTCGTCATCGTCGGCGCGTATTTCCTCAACTACACGCTCGCCGCCGCCGGCCTCGGCCGCGAATTGACGAACCTGCTCAACAATCTCGGCCTCGGACCCTACGAGACCCTGTGGGTCATCATCGCGCTCTACATCGTCCTCGGCTTCTTCATCGAGACGATGGCGCTGATGATCGCGACCATTCCGATCATGGTTCCGATCGTCGTGGCGCTGGGTTTCGATCCGGTCTGGTTCGGCATTCTCATGATCGTGCTCGTCGAGATGGCTCTCATCACCCCGCCCGTCGGCCTCAACCTCTACGTGGTGCAGGCGGCGCGAAAAGGGGGGAAATTCACCGAGGTCATGGTTGGGGCGTTGCCCTACGTCGTCGCCATGTTCCTCATGGTCGTGGTTCTCGTGCTCTTCCCGCAACTGGCTCTGTTCCTGCCGAATTTGTAGCGCGGCTTGACTGGCCTACGGGAGAAGCCAGACGGCGGCCTCGACATTGTCGGAGCCGCCGTCTCGGCGTTCGGGCGCCCAAGTGAGATTTCAAAAGAAAACGCAAGAAGGAAACCCGTCAGATGTCGCACAAGCTCGTCTTCGTCACCGATGCCGGCGCCGAGCGCGCCGTCGTGATCGAGAACCTCGTCGTCGCCGGCTGGACGGCGCGCGACCGCGCGGCCGTCGACCACCATATCGAGGAACTCGCCGCGATCGGCGTGCCCCCGCCCTCGACGGTGCCGCTCTATTACCGCTGCGCGGCGAGCCTCCTGACGCAGGCGCCCGTGATCGAGGTCGTGGGCGGGGATTCGTCGGGCGAGGTCGAGCCGGCGCTCATCGACGACGGCGAGACGATGTGGCTCGGGCTCGGCTCGGACCATACCGACCGCAAGGCCGAGAGCTATTCGGTCGCGATCTCCAAGCAGGCCTGCGCCAAGCCCGTGGCCCGCGAATTGTGGCGCTTCGACGAGCTGCGCGACCGCCTCGACGGCCTCGAGATGGCTTCATGGGTTCGCGACGACGCGGGAGCCGAATGGACGCTCTATCAGCAGGGAACGCTCGGCAAGATCCGCCCGTTGCTCGATCTCGTCGACGGCTCGACCTTCGGCGACGGCGGCCGCATGGCGGCCGGAACGCTGATGATGTGCGGCACCTTCGGCGCCATCGGCGGCGTGCGTCCGGCGCGCCATTTCCGCATGGAGCTGCGCGATCCGGCGAGCGGGCGCACGCTCACGCACGAATACGCGGCCGACGTTCTGCCCGTGATCGCCTGAAGCCGCCATGAGCCTCGCCGTCGTCGCGGTTCTTCGCGAAGCGGTGAGTCTCAGAGCGCGATCTCCATCTCGCCCTCGATGATCTCGCGCGTGAAATCGTCGATCAGGATCTCGATCCGTGCGGTCCATATTCCGGGCAGCGGCAGCATCGTCCCGGTCCCGGTCCAAACGCCGTCCGCTCCGCGCGTCAGCCGCGTCTCGACAGGCTCGAGGCCGCGCGCGGGAAGCGAGAGCAGGACGGTGACCTCCATTGGATCGAACGGCGCGAACGTGTCATCGAACACAGTCGCCGAGATCGCGTTCGGACCCGCCCGTCCCGGCGCGACGACGAGATCGGCCATGGCGCGAAGCCCGTGCAGATGCACGTAAGCGGCCGGCTCGTCTTCGAGTGCAGCCGCACGCGGCGGGGGCGTGAGGCGAAACGCGGAGGCGAGGGCGAGGATCGCCATCGCGAGCGCGATCTCCGTGCCGATGCTGCGGGAAACGGCGCGCCGGGCTCCGGAAGCGCCCTTGGCCAGAGCGGGCGCGAGGCGCAGGCGGTTGAGCCCGGCGAGCGCCAGCATGGCGAGCGCGCAGGCGATTTTCGCGCAAAGCAGCAGGCCGTAGGACGTGTCGACCAGCGCCGCAGGCTCGCCGAGCTGCACGGCTGCGAGCGCGCCCCCGGTGAGGAAGAGGGCGGCGATGGGCGCGGTCGCCAACCGCGAGAACCGCGCCAGCGCGCCGGGCGCTTTCTCCGCTCCGCAGGCGACGAGCGAGAGGAGGACGGGCAACGCTCCGATCCAGAACAGGGCCGCGCCCGCATGCAGCGCGATCGCCGGCGTCGCCAGCCAGCGCGGTTCGGCGGTCGCCGCGTGGCCGGACAAGGCGAAGGAGAGGGCGGCGAGGCCGAGAGCGCCGGCCCCGGCGGTCCGCGCCGCGCGGCCGCTCAGGCTGAACGCCGCGAGAGCGCCCGCGAGAACGGCCGTCACGAGCGTGCCGAGGACCGGGCCCTGCGCCAGGAGCATCCAGGGCTGCGGTTGCGCGAGCTCGTTCAGCGGCCTGCCCGAAAGGTCGAGCGCCGTCGCCGCCGCAAGCAGCAGCGCGGCGGGGGGGACCAGCGCCGAAGCGATGAGGGCGGCCCGTCTCGCGCCTCGCGCCGGATCGGCGTTCGCCGCGAACAGGGCGAGGGCGAAGGCGCCGCCTGGGCCGAAGGCGAGGGCGGCGGACAGTACGAACTTCGCGAAGGCGGCGAAGGTCGCGGCTCCTGCGCCCGTTTCGCGGACCACGCCGGCATTCTCCGACGGCGCGCCGATCGAGAAGCTGTGGGTTCCGCCGACCGGATGTCCGTCGGCGGAGGCGACGCGCCAGCTGAGCACGAGCGTTCCCTGACCCGGATCATCCGGGAGCGGGACGACGAGCGCATCGCCCTCCGAACGCGCCTCGACGTCGTGAACCGATCCGTCGGGCGTGATCCATCGCGCCTGCAGGGGCGCGACGGATTCGTTGAAGACGAGGCGAACCGCTTCCGGCGCGCTCGCCATGATCGCGCCTGCGCGAGGCTCGGCGCTTCGCAGTTGCGCATGGGCGAGCGCCGCGCCTGCCGACAGGAGCGTCAGCAGCAGCCCAATGAAGGCGAGCGACAGTGGGAGGGCGCGCCTCGTCATGGCCGGGGTTTCCCGCGCGTCAGTGGCGATGGCCGCCGGCGGCGGGCAGGATCTTGAGGCCCGGCGCCGGATAGCGCAGATCGCGCGACGTCTGGCCCGCGGCGGGTATCTCGATCCAGCGCTCGGCGCCGTTGGCGCATTCCTGCACTACGGAGATGTAGACGATCTCGTTCACCGGCAGCGCGTCCGTGAGGCGGCCCCGGAAGACGAATTCGTCGTAATGCTCGTCGAGCAGTTCACCCGTCCAGATGATCTCGACGACGCCCTCGGTGATCTCCCGGCCGTGGCTCGTATAGGGCTGGGCGAGGGGGGCGACGACCGTCTCGAGCGTCCAGCCAGCCTTGGGCATCGGCCGCACGCCGACGATCCCGTCGGGGATGCGCACGCGCAGCCTGAGCGTGGCCTCGCCCGAGCATCCGTGAGGGACGCGCAGCACGGCCTTGTAGGTCGTGTTGACCACCGCTTCACGGGTCTCGAGCGTGACGTGGGCATGAGCGGAGGAGGCCGCGCCGAGGGCGAGGATGATGGAGGCGGTGGCGAGTCTGACTGCGTTGATGGTCTTCATGGCGTTCGTCTTTCTTCGCGTTTGCGGCAGGCGGCCTCGCGCGCGGCTCCGACGCTCTCATGGCGTGCGAAGGCCGGGCGCGTTCGGCGCGGGCGCTCAGCCCTCGCCTGCGCGGGTCGTGTCGAAGTTCCGGATTGTCGAAAGAAAAAGGAACCGAAGCTCAGGCGCGTTCGCGCCGGGCGAGCGGTTCAGATGCGGGCCGCTCGTGGCGGGCCGCGCGCCCAATGGTGGTTCGTGCGCGAATTGGGAAGGGCGCCCGCGTCGGGGACAGGCGCGAAATAGGCCGGCGCATAAGCGACGTCGCGGGTTATCGCCGCAGGGGCCTTCGCCGGGATCGTATTCGTCAGCGCGCAGGCCGGGCAGTGGAGCCCTTCATGCTCGCCGTGGCCGTGGTCGTGGCTGTGGCGCCCATGCTCTCCATTCGCATCCGCGTGGAGCGTCAGGCAGAGATCGGGTATCGTTCCGTCGGGCAGCGCGTGGTGCGAAAGGTTGATCCCGGCCGAGGCTTGCGCAGGAGCGGCTTGCGAGGCGGGCGCTCCGGTCCCGGGCGGGTGGTGCGCGAAGCCGAGCGCGATGAGGCACAGCGCGAGCAGCGCAGTGGTCACGCAACGCAGGATCGGCTTGGCGGCGTATCCGAACATACCTTCAGATAGCGGTGAGCGCCGTCGCGAGCAAACGACATCTTAAGATAAAATTAACGCCGTCGCGGCGAGCGCGACGGCGTTAAAGGAACCAGGACAAGCCTTTCGTGAGGTCCGGCGCGCCGCGGCGACGCGCTTCAGGCCTCGCCCTCGTCGAGATCATCCGCCGTCGGTTCGGCCTGTTCGAGGATGCGCTCGGCGAGGACGCCGGAATTCTGGCGGATCGCGGCCTCGATCTTCTCCGCGACGTCGGGATTCTCCTTGAGGAACGTCTTGGAGTTCTCGCGGCCCTGCCCGAGGCGCTGGCTGTCATAGGAGAACCACGCGCCGGACTTGTCGACGATGCCGCCCTTGACCCCGAGATCGAGCAATTCGCCGACCTTCGAGATGCCCTCGCCATACATGATGTCGAACTCCACCTGCTTGAAGGGCGGGGCGACCTTGTTCTTCACGACCTTGACGCGGACGTTGTTGCCGATCGCCTCGTCGCGGTCCTTGAGGGTCGCGATGCGGCGGATGTCGAGGCGCACGGAGGCGTAGAACTTCAAGGCGTTGCCGCCCGTCGTCGTCTCGG
>REDO01000038.1 GCA_007693435.1 Salinarimonadaceae bacterium
GGTCCAGACGCCCTCGCCGTCGGGCCCACGATGCGCTATCCCGGCCGCCATGGCGCGGCCAAGCGCGCCGAGCCCTTCGGCGTCGCCCGCGAGGGCCGAATCGAGCAAGCCCGCTATTCCGCACATGCGCTTGCCTCCGGATTCCGCTGGGTCATTTCCTGCAGCTGCTTGAGCGCGTGGAACCGCGCGCCCGGCCTGTCGAGGCTCGCCCAGTTCCCGCTCTCGACGACGCGGCCGTTCTCCAGCACGTGGATCACGTCGGCGCCGCGTACGGCGGAAAAGCGATGCGCCACGACGAGCACGGTGGCGTCGCCCGCGAGCCGTGCGACAGTGCGCAGCACCTCGGCTTCCGTCTCGGCGTCCAGCGCACTCGTCGCCTCGTCTAGGATGAAGAGGCGGCGCGGAGCGGCCAGCGCTCGTGCGAGACCAAGCCGCTGGCGCTCGCCGCCGGACAGGCGCGCGCCGCGATCGCCGACTTCCGTGTCGACCCCCGCCGCAAGACGCCGCACGAAATGCGCCGCCGCCTGCTCCAGAGCCTCGTCGACTGCGCCCGCGCCGGCTTCCGTGCCGAGGCGGACGTTGTAGGCGATACTGCCCGAGAGTAGCGCGGTGTCCTGCGCCACGTAGCCGATAGCGCGCCGCCAGGCCGGCATGGGAAGATCGCCGAGCGCGACGCCGCCGATTTCGATCCGCCCGGCGCTTACCGGCACGAGCCCGAGCACGGCGTCCACGAGCGTCGACTTGCCCGATCCGGAAGGCCCCACGAGCGCCACGGTCTTGCCCGGCGGCAATTCGAGATCGACGCCGTCGAGCGCCCGGGTCTCCCCGCGCGTCACGGAAACACCGCGAAACGCGATCGTCGCCGCAGAAGCCGCGATCGCCGGCGGGAGAGGCCGCTGATCCTCGGGCTCCGCCGCCGCGCGGGCCTCCTCGCGCAGGCGCTGGAGATTGTCGAGCGCCGGCAGGAGCACGTTCAGCGCCTGCAGGCCCTGTTGCAGGGCCGTGACGCGCGGCAGGAGGCGCACGAAGAGCGCGAGAACCACGAGCACGGTCGCGATCTCGACGCCGAGCAGCAGCGGTCCGGCGACGAGGAGCCCAGCGAGACCCGCCGCGCCGCCGAACTCGAACACGGCCTTGGCCTTCTGCACGTCGAAGGAGTTGCGGAAATTGGCCTCGGCCAGCCGCCCGGCCGCCTCCGCGAAACGCGCCCGCGCGGCGTCTTCCGCGACGTTCGCCTTGAGCGCCTTCGCCGCCGAGACGCCCTCGGAAGCCAGCGACTGGATGTCGCCCTGCGCGCGGGTGATGGCCTCGCCGTAACCGAAGGCGCGGCGCATGAAGGGGCGCGTCGAGAGAAAGAGAACCGCGCCGAGCGCCATGACGGCGAAGGACGTCGCCGGCGAGACGAGGAGCGCGAGGCCAACATAGATCAGGAGGTTCACGAAGGCCGCGAGCACGAGGCAGCCGTGGTAGAACGCCCCGCCGACGCGGTTCACCTCGGCGACGATGGCCGCGACCACGTCCCCGCCCCGGCGCGCGTCGAGAAAGGCCGGGCCGGCGGCGAGCGAGGCCGAGAAAACGCTCGTCTGCCAGGTCAGCACATAGGCCGCCTGCAGCCTCGCCGCGAGCCGCGCCATGGCGAGATAGGCGACGGCGCTCGCGGCGACGAGCACTACCATGAGAATTCCGACGCCGACGGGTCCCTCGGGCAAGCCGAGCGCCACGGGAACGCGCCCTAGCGCCGCCACGACGCCGCCGGCCTGCGCCCCTTGAACGCCGTCACCCCCGAGCTGCGAGAGCAAAGGCAGCGCCGCCGTGACCGCGAGCCCTTCGAGCACCCCCGACAGCACCATCAGCCCGACGAGCGCTGGTACGCGCCAGCCGAAGGCGGCGAAGGCGTCGCGGGCGAGAAGGGCGAGGAGGCGGATCATGGCGGGGGGGACTGGACGAGAAGAGGCGCTTGGGACGGCTCGCCCGGATGGTCCGCCAGTGCGTATTCGCCTCCGCTCCATCGAGCGCCGGCGAACGAACCTCGCCTCAACCTGTCGAGAACAGCGGCGAGTTGACGAGCGCGGGCGCCGATCGTGTGCTTCTCAATGACGATACGCTGCCCGTGCCGAGCTATCGCTTGCGCCCTTTCCGGGTCGCCCGCTAGCAAGCGGTCGGCCTGCAGGACATCGTTCGGAGCGATCATGAGGCAAGACAAGCCGTCCTCGAAACCATAATCAGTCAAGCCCGCGCAGGGCTCGCAAACCATCAGGGCGCCCGCGGCCGGCACTTCGAAGAATTTTCGAATAGGCTGACGCAAGACGGAGCCGCAAGTATAGACGGCCCGTGCGCTTTCCAGTTCGCGGCGAAAGAGGTGCTGCGCCAACGCAACCCCGCTGCGGGGCATTCTGCCCAGCCACTCGGCCAATTTGTGGACATACACGCTCGGCGGCTTCCGGCGAAGACGATGCCCCGCACGGGTCAGCTCGTCTGCTGCGATCCTGCGGGCGCGATACTGAATGCCCGGAACCGCCCACCTGTTCTTCCGCGAGAAATGCGGAACGCGGCATATCTCGTCGTCCGAGACGAACAGCGGGAACGACGCGAAACGTTCGGGCAATCCTGTGACGAGGTCGACGAAGACATCCGTCGCGCGCGCCGCCCAAGGCTCCGATTCGATGTCGCGCATCTCGTCGATCCTGACGAGATTCTCGAGACCGTTCCCGAGCATGACGTCCGAGGAGGCGAGAGCAAGATCGACATGGCTCCGGCTCCAGTTGTAGAGGTCGTCCTGAAGCAACGATACCAGTCGCGGCATGCGCAGAGCGCGCCACTGGGACGCGATCTGCGGAAGGAAACCGAGATCCGCCGGCGGGAAGCCGAATGCGTAGAGGCGACGCACGCGATTTATCAATATTTCCGGTTCAATGCGCTGAGCGGTCAGGGCAACCAGCTCGGTCGTCACCGCGAAATCGAACGGCCCATGTTCATCGATGAAACGCTGCAATCCGCGAGACAGTTCTGCGGCAGGCACAAAACCGGGGCCGAAAAAGGTGACTTTGCCGACATGATCCAGCACCGCCGGGATCATTTGGCCGGTCGGATTCGTATAGCATAAATCTGCAGATACGTATAATATCTTTAGTGTCATGCAGAACCCTGAATAATGATGTTGTATCTCTTGTTCAGCGTTCTCTTTACAGAGTTTTGATTGTTTATCTGCCAGTCTAGGCCGACCCTATCAAGCATCTTCATCACGGAATCGATCTTGTAAAATCGATACGCAGATCGTGATACGAAATCACCAAAAAGCATATCAGAGATCAACGCACGACCTGACGGGCGCAGTAGTCGAGAAATTTCGGCAAGAACGCTTTCGAAATATTCATCCGACGGGAAATACAGGGCGACGCCGGCCATCAGGATACGATCAAACGATTGCGCGTTGAAAGGTTGCCGAGCCGCCTCGCATACGAACGTGCGCGCGCGCCCCTGATAGGCGCCAAGCAGCGCCGGACTCAGGTCGGTCCCTGCAAGATCGCGGGCGACGCTTTCGAGAGCATCCAGATGGAGACCGGTTCCGCACCCGATCTCGAGAACGTCGTCTCCCGGCGACGTCTCCAGCTGATCCAGATTCGGGGAAACGATGAGACGGTGATATTCGTCAGCGGTGAGCGGCACACCGTCAACGCAGTAGTCGACCAAAGCAATTCGATCGCTTCCGGATTTCTGGCTCCAATATTCTCGCCATTCTTCAAGCGTCTTCATTGCTCTTCTTCCATGTATAAGTGTCGCGAAACATTCCAATTTTTGTGAAGTTTTCTTTATACTCAAAAATATTTGTTCGTGGAGTCATGTCATATGTCGAAGTACCAAAACTAAAAAAATCAATTTTACTATCCATTCGATCAAGTTTTTCTTTGATGAGAAGCGACAAAGATTGAGATTTATTCAATGCGGGATCGCTGCAGATATAGAACGCGCTGTCGATCCGGTCCGTCAGGCGAAAGCAGCCGAGCGCGGCCGCAGGAGCGCCTTCGAAATACGCGACGCATGTCGTGACCTGATTGCCGGCCAACCGTCGCAGGCGGCGAAACTCCTCCGGGGAGTGAGTCGGAGGAACGCCATGTTTTCGATAGGTGGCCTCGACGACCGCCCAGAAATCGGCGAAATCGGGCTCCCAATCGATCGTGACGCCGGCGCGCTGGGCTTTGCGCGCGCTGCGACGTCCGCGCGCGGAGATCTGACTCGCCCCCCGAACGAACACTGACGTCACGTCTCGTATCGTGACCTGGAAGCCCCTGTGGAGCAGTGCGAATTCCGCGGTATCAAGCGATGCCCGCTGACACGCCCTTATCGGATACGCAAGATGCGCTTCGTCGACGGATAACTCGCGAAACTGATCCACGAGCGCGTCCGTCACGGCGAGCGCTTCCTGAAATCCAGGCTGTCGAGAAAAGACGATGCCGCCATAGCTTGCGCCATATGGGGAGAGCAGAACACGCCCCTCGTCGCGCTCCGCGACAGCGAACGACATTCGAGCGATGATCTCCCCGCCTATGCGAAATCCGACGAATTGCTCGCGTCCCA
Source organism: Salinarimonadaceae bacterium (assembly GCA_007693435.1). Lineage (GTDB taxonomy): Bacteria > Pseudomonadota > Alphaproteobacteria > Rhizobiales > Beijerinckiaceae > Saliniramus. The sequence goes on from REDO01000038.1 coordinate 4,576, forward strand.
CAAAGCGGTCGGCATGATACGCTAGAAACTTACGCGTATGGAACAGGGTGCCGTTTACGGAACGCTCGATGGCCTCGTCCCAGACAGGCACGCTTTCCGCCGACAGGTCGACCACTTCAGCTTTCATCAACGACCTCGTAATCACCCCGACCTGACCACCGTCCAGAAGTCGTATCAGCAACCTGCCCGCTCCAGCGCGACGACCAGTCCTGCGGCCTGCCCGCGGGCGAAGCGCGCGGCGGCGGTGATGAGGGAGCGGCCGAAAGCCGTCTCCCGCAGCCGCGTATAGACCCCGAGATGCGGAAGGAAAAGCCCCTCTCCCATCACGGGCTCGATCGGGCGAAGGCCGGCCTCGCCGAGCCGGGCCACGAGCGAACCGGCGGTGTAGAACTGCACATGGTCCGTCGTGCGCAGGATGGAGCGCTGGAGGACGTGGTTGCGCAGGCGCGCGCTGGCGCAGCCCTCGTTGGGGACGGCGACGATCACGAGGCCGCCCGGCGCCGTCATGCGCGCGAGTTCGCGCATCGCCGCGACGTCCTCGCGGATATGTTCGAGCACATGGCTGCACAGGATGACGTCGAACGCGCCGTCCACGAAGGGAGCGTGGCGCAGGTCAGCCTCGACCACGGGGCGGCGCCCCTCGTCGCTCGCGCGCGCGAGGCGAACCCCGTTATAGTCGCTGCCGACGAGGAGCGGAGCGAAGCCGCGCGCCGACAACATGCCCTCGAGAACGGACATGCTGATCCCGTCGCCGCAGCCCGCGTCGAGCACGTGCAGGGCGCCGCCCGAACGCGTCCCGCGCGCGAGCCAGGCGTCGATGGCGTGTTCGAAGAGGCTCCAGCGCCCCTCCAGCGCCCAGCGCGCGCCGGGCGTGCCGAGCTGGGTCGCGCGCTGGTCGGACACGTACCAATGGTTCTGCTCGCCGACGCGGCGGCGAACGAAGTCGCTCGTCACGGGGTCTCCTCCAGTAATTCGCGATAGACGCCGGCCCTGACGAGAAACACTTTCTCGATATCATGAAGCGCGAAGGCGCGCGCGCGTCCCGCCGCGCCGATCCTGTCCGCAAGATCCGGATCATCGAGAAAAGCTTCCACGCCGGCGACCAGCCCGTCGACGTCCCCCTCCGGAACGAGGCGCCCGGACGCGCCGTCCTCGATCAGTTCGGAGTGCCATTGCACGTCGTAGGCGATCGTCGGGCGTCCCGACGCGCAGGCCTCGATCAGGCTGTATCCGCCCATCGGCACCAGATTGACCGCAGCGGCGCGGCGCAGCGCGAGAACTTCGTCACGCGGGATGAAGCCGAGGAAACAGATCGCCTGCGTCAGTTCCGGATCTCCCGCCAGCGCGGCGCGCAGGCGCTCCTCCTCCGGGCCGCCTCCGGCGAGGACGAGCGCGACGTCTCCGCGCCGGGCGAGGCGTCGGCCCGCTTCGAACACGTCGTCGACATAGTTCTCGCGCGACAGGCGCCCCGCGAAGAAGACGATCCGGCGTCCCGGCGCGAGATCGTCCGGCGGAGGCGGCGCGGGCGCGCGGAAGGGCGCAAGATTGACGCCGTGGGGAATGAGGCGCAGCCGTTCGCGTCGCGCGCCGGCGCGCTCGGCCGGGGCGAAGAGCGACTTGCGGATGCACATCACGCGCTCGGCGCGGCTCAGGAGGAACCGCGCGAGCAGACGCGAGGCTTTCCGCGAGCCGAACAGCTTGGGCGCGCCGTTTCGCGGATCGAGCGCGTGCAGGTGGTCCCAGTCGGCGTGGATCGAGATCACGAATCGCGCGCTACCGCTTCTCGTCCCGAGCCAGGCGACAAGCGCACCCCAGTACGGATCGCTCGCGCGCACCACGTCGACGCCCTCCTCCCGCACAATCCGCCGGATGGCGAGAGCCGCCCGCGCGACGTAGAGCGGCGCGTAGAGGAGCCGGAGGGCGCGCGAGCGCGAGCCGCCGGGCAGCGCGTCGAAGCCAAGCTCCACGAGATCATGCCCCGGCGCGATCGGCACGACGCGCGTCTTGCGCGCCAGCGGATGCAGCGAGATCACCCGCCGAAAGAACCCGCCTTCAGAACGCTCCGCGATCATCCCCGTGACGCCCTTGGCGATCAGCCCGTCGTAATCAGAGCTTGAAACGAACATCAGGGCGGGCGCGCTCATGGGGTCTGCGCCAGCGTGGTACGCCAGTCTGCCGGCGGATTCTCCGGCAAGATTGTTTCGCGAAGCGAACGGATGATCATGCCCATTTGGTATTCTGGCGGCGCTCTGTCCGTCTCTCCCAGCAGGTGGCGGCGAAGAAGCAGATCGGGCTCGTTGAATCCCATCATGGCGCGAAGCGACGTCGTTCCAGAAAAACGCGGATTGATCTCGAAAACCTTGATCTTTCCGTCGACGAACCGACACTGGATGTTCAACGGCCCACGCGAGCCGAGCGCGCCCGCGATGGCCTCACATTGCGCGCGGACTTCCGGAAAATCACCAACCTCACCTTGACTTACGCCAGATGAGACGACGAGCCACTCCCCCAGCTCGTCACGACCTGTCTTGTTGCGCACCGCAAACCGCATGTTCAACGCGCTGTTTATGAGGCGACGTATGGCGATCGAGCCAATAAACTCCCCGTCCAGGTCATGAAGAACCCCAACGGTGTATTCCTGCTCGAACGTTCCGACGTACTCTTGGATAAGGAACGTTTCATTTTCGACATCGAGAAATTCAGCCAAGAGCTTGAGTTGATTCTTTGACTGAGCGATGTAGGTGTCTCGCGAGCCACCGCCGCCGAGCGCGGGCTTCACTATCACTGGAAATTTTTCGATTTCATCGACGACGTCGCGACGATTGAACGCTGTCGAAATGGGGGGAACGAACCCGGCGCTCTCCAGGAACGCGCCGGACAATTGCTTGTCCATGCATGTTTCGATGACGTCCGCAGCGTTTATCGGAAGCAACAGCCCTTGCTCGGCAAAGAGCGCGCGGTTCTTGTTGAGCACCGCCAGTTCAGGCTCGCATCCATGGAAAACCGCCTGCACGCCGAATTTGCGACAGATGGCGAGCAGCGCATCGAGATAGGCCGGATCATTCGCCTTTGGCATTATAACAGGCACATCGACGTCGGCGAATTGTGGACAGTACTGAGAAGCGTCACCTCCGACGATCCGGTAGCGGCCGCGCTCGACACAGCGAAGGGCCTTGACGATTTGTTCGCCGTGTCCGCCGCCGCCGATCGCCCCAACGAATACGGTTGCCTCACTCATTTTATGATCCTTCTTGAAAGTCATTCCGCCTTGATTACGTCGGAAAGCGCAAGAACCCGCGTATTCGGCAGCATCGGACTCATTTGGCGAATTAGTTCTCGGCCAAAGGTGCGTGAAGCAACCCAAAGCTCATCGACCGGCATTTCATACAATTTTAACCTGCTTTCAATCGGCGAACCGAAAGTCGGGTAAAATCGGCCCGTCAAACTTTCGTCATCATCGAAGAAGCGAACCTTGGCCGCTGGTGGCAGATACGGGATAGCCCTCAAAGGCGCAAAGATTCCTAAATGCTCTCCCCGCGACAGGATAGAGTTGTAAGATTTAAGCACGGCATTTCGCTTACCAGTAAAATTAAATTTCGCGAAATCGCAGATAGGAGACAAATAGTTATTTTCCTCGCTCTTCGCGATAGACGCAGCAGCGTAGAGGGCTCCACCATACTTTGCTCTTGTAATAATTACATCTCCAAAGCCAGCATTAATCAAGACAGTCCTTAGGGTATTAATATCGAAATAACTGAAATGCTCGTGAAAAAGCATTGAACAGTCGCTGTCAATTATATGACTGGAGCAATCTGGGACAGAAATGCATACCATACCATGCGGATGCAGTTTCTCTCGCATCTCCGAGAGTACGGCCTCGGGATCGACAACGTGCTCAAGCAAAGCGTAGGCGACAATGGCATCAAAATAGCCCGGAGGCGCTACATCTGGAAAGAAACCTTCGACGACATCGACGCCATAGCGATCCCAGTGCGGCTTGTTCATAAGCCCAGGTTCGATTCCGATACAAAAGGCACCTTGATCACTGAGCAGCTTTAGGAAATATCCCCGCCCCGCACCAATCTCAAGGATCCTTTTTCCTTGCAGCCCGCGAACTGAATCTGCAACAAAACTTAGGAAGTCCAACGCATATGGCTGGCCAACAACGGTTTCGTCCATCGCAGGGCCAAGCAATGATCCAGAGGCGTAGGCACGATTGAGGGCCACCAAGACGTCTTCGAGAGGCTGTTGCCTTAGCAATCCTGTCTGGCTCGCTCGTTCTAGGCGGAACGGAAGGACGTCGGGGAGACCTACCGGGTTCTTCGGTTCGTCGACCGGCCCAATGCAGAAAACGAGTTCATCCAGTTCAAAGATAATATCGCGCGCGCTCAAATTCGAAACTCCTCATTGAGACACTCCGCAACCCCCGTAGCCAAGTCAACGGTCGGCCTCCAACCAAGGCAACGAAGCGCTTTTTCTGCTGAGTAACGAGCGAATTGACCTTCGAGCGGGTCGGGATACAGACCCATCCTCAAAGCCCCCGCCCCACACAACCTAACGACCAGCTCCCCAAGCTCGCGCATACGAATCGGTTGAGCCGCAATGTTGAATATTCCACTTGCCTGCTCGCCGCAAATTTTTCTTATGCAAGATGCAATGTCGCGCGAATGAACAAAATTTTGCTCTCTTGTTCCACCTCCCCAAACATCCAAACTCTTCCCCGATCGGGCATCTTCTATAAATTTCGCAAGAACTGTAGACAAGAAAATACCAGGTCCATATGGAGCAGCTAATCTTAATACGACACCCCCCATCTGAAGCGCATCAAGCTCCCCATGGCGTTTAGAAGAACGGTAGTCTGAGTCGATGCGTAAATTTGTTTCTTCTTCTTTCTTTTCAATGGGACAAGTGGGATCATACAAGCTACACGTCGAAGCGTATATTACGCGGGCCGAATATTTTCGAGCCGCAGTAAAAGCATTCTGATCAATCGAGCGCGTCAATCGACCCGAGCTGCTATCTGTTCGATATCGACGGTCATGAGGCAGAGCAGCCGCCAAGTGTACAAGGTGCGTGAACTTTCCGATATCAGGGAAAGTCTGGGTCAAGTCGGCAATCACGACGTCGCGCTCATCACCCCTATAAGCAGGCGACATGATTGGCACGACGTCATAGCCGACTCTCGCTAGGGCGTCACGCGTTGCGCGACCAACAATGCCGCCTGCGCCAGTGATAGCGATTCTAGCGCCGAGCAACACTATCAGCTTCCCTCTTCAGCCAAGCGGAACGGACAGATTCATGGACTTTGTTTAGAAAATCCGCGCTCACATCAGAAATATCGAACCTAATTATTTCAGCGTCGTGCCGAACTAAGTCGAGGACCGCGACTGAACCCGAGGACCGAATATCGCGCGGCAGTCCGCAAGAGCCGGGATTAATGAACAGTATGCCATTGTGTCGCCGCACCATCGCGTGATGGGTATGTCCCATAGAGACGAACCGCACCCCAAGGGGCGTCGCGAAGCCCTCGAGCTCGGAATCGGGATAGACATATCCATTGACCGGATCTGCGGGGCTGCCATGCACCGCGAGAACCGCGCCGTCGTGAAGAAGCCGAAAGCTGGGCCAGGTCTCCAAAACACTTCGAGTGGCTGGCGACAGTTGCGATTCGATCGAAGAATGGCGATAAATTTCGTCGCGATCGGCCGGGGTGGTCCCATCGAGGATCATTCGCTCGTGGTTGCCGGCGAGTGGAAGCAGCCCCTCATCGAGAATCAGTTGGACCGTATCGACGCAGTCGATGTAGCCGAGAGCATCCCCCAGGAAGAGGATTTCTTCAGCCCTCGCGTCGCGAAGGACACCGATCGCACGTTCCAAGGCTCTGACGTGCCCATGCGCGTCCGAGACAAGCCCGATTTTCATTGCAGGACCCCACTTTCGCGCAGATCGAACAGGATCCAGCCCTCGAATCGTCGATCTTTCGCATCAGGGAACTCTCGACGTATGGCGGCTTCACCCTCCGGCCACCACGTCGTAGACAAGAGCACCCAACGAATTCTGTGCTCTGAAAACGCCTCGCGAAGAGTCCGGGACATCACAGGAAAAAAAGGCTCCAGCTTGTCTAATCCGGCCCCATGCCCCCCCCAGAACACACGGTGATGGGTCTCGAACGCGATTCGTTCGGGTACCGTCCATGGAAACGCAGCCACCCGCGAAGCCGGCTCAGCGCGCAAAAAGGCGATAGCTTCGTCAAGTCCTCCGTCCGAGCGTCTCGAAAGCACCGTACGCCGGCGGTACGCAATTGCGAGACTCGTGATCGTCGCCGCGAACCCAACCGCGAAAAAAATAAAACTCGGAGTTTCTCCGCGCTCCAGAAGCAGCCCCCACCAGATCGCAGCCGGTGGGACAGCGTTGAACAGGTAAAGGTGCCCCCCCCCGAGACCCTTCAGGAACGGTACGAACAGCGTCAATATCGACGCCGCCAATGCGACGAAAAGCCAAGCGATCAACCATGTCGGCGGCGGCGGGGACCACAGGAGGCTCATCGGCAGCAGGAACGCCATAGGGAGGTACGATCCCAGCAAAACGACGTGGCTAACGGCGCCGCGAACGCCGGGCTGATGGAACGTTTTCCCACCGCTCTGCCCCGGAACGGCATATATGGGCGACCGCCTGAAGGAATGCCCGCCGAGATCACGCCAACGCCGGGTCCAAAAACCGACAATTTCGGCATGAGCGGCCCATTGCCGCGCCTGGAATTTCACTCCGGTCGCGCCCGCAGCGATAAACAAACCGGCCACTGGAACGGCGAAGGCGAAAAGTATATCCACGCCGGCGCCAATCGATAGCGGCCAAATTGGCCAAGCAAACAGCATGAACTGCGTTGTCATTTTGTGTGTCAGTATCACGCCAGCAGCAGCCAGCGCAGCGACTATCCAGAGAGCCGCAGCGGTCGCTCCATCGCTGTGAATCGCACCGACTTCCGCAAACATCTTGATCACGAGAAGCAAATTGCCCAATCCTCGCGATGCAAGCTGGACGTTGTACGCGGCCAAAACGGGCGCCATGCCGTAGATCAAAATCAACGCCGCAACTCCGTACTGCCCGCCGCCCATCATGACGAAAGCCACAACGATTAGAATCAAAGTTAAAAAATCCAAAAATATTGTAATCGTGGCACTTGATGGAGAAATCACAAACCGATCCGGGAAAATTGATAAAAAAAACATGTAGCCAGGGGGATAGAACTGACGACTACACTCCAATATGTATTTTTCATCAAGGCAAACCGGCAAAGATCTTTGTGACCTCACCGCCCGCGCAACATTCATCCAATAATAGTGATCAACCATTGAGCCACGCGACGCTGAAAGTAGCATTACTCGTGCGGCAACAGTAAATAAAAATGCCAGAAGCGGGATCATGATAATGATCTCAAGTGCAAAAAATATTCACTGCACGCCGCTACGGTCCCTTAGTATCGTATTCTGAGCATCAGCGATGGCCTCTTCATGCGATGGTATCACGTTTTCGTTGACGCTATGCCGCTCAATCACAAACCCTGTAGGCTTCGCGCGTTGTAATTCGGGCAATCCATATCCTGAGCAGAGCTTGCAGATCGATACATCACCCTGCGCGGTCAGGATCTGACGGCGGAAGGCGGTCGCCTCCTCGCCATTGAAAACTGCCTTGAGCCCCTTCTCGAACACGTTGCCGAGGGGAAACTTGCCGTTCGGGTCGCGACAACACGGAACAGCTGTTCCATCCCAGTTGAGCTGGATTGAATTCCAAATCCACACACACTCATTGTCCGGCAGCTTCTTCGGCTTCAAAATACCGCGCTCGAAAGCCTCTTCGTCATAAAACCAGTACTTTCTGTCCTTGGGTAAATATGCATGCGCTTCGAGCATGTTTCGTACGCCCGGATCAATGACATTTGCCCGATCTATACCAATTCTTTTGGCCCATTCCAGAAAATCACCAACTTGATGCTCATTATGACGCATCACAATGAAACCCACTTCTATTTCAACATTAGACGCGGGATATTTTTTCTTTATTCGAACGAGCTCCTCAAGATTAGCAATCGCCTTATCAAATCTAGTTCTGGCTCGATAACGTCCATGCGTCTCCTGATCCATGCCGCCAATCTGAAACGATATTTTATTTATGTCTGAAAAAATTACACCCTCTGGATCAACAAAATCACCATTAGTGCAAGTTTCGACATATATGCCTTTGTCGCGCGCAAATCGTATCATGTCATAAGAAGAGCGGTGCATGAACGGCTCACCCATGAAATAATACAACAGTACCGATATATCTGAACCGTTCTTGTTAATAAAATCCTTGTAGAGATGCTCGTCAAGGAAGCCTGTCTTCCGTGCCATGTCGCCTTTGCCGGTCTCGCAAACGGAGCAACGGGCGTTGCAGGCGTTCGTCGGCTCGATCGAAACATGGACCGGCGCCATCAGAGGGCCAGGGCGGCGCAGCTGCGCCATCGTCGAATTCCACAGGAGCGAGCGCCACCCCTTCGGTCGCTTGGTCGCCATATCGGCGACGAGCTTGATTTTGCGTGCGAGCATCGCGTATCTCCTCGATCTCCGGTCAGCGGGGCCAGCCGGGATGCTTCATTAAAAACACCGAGAGCGCCCGCGCAAGGAAATCATCGACGTCCTGCCGACTCGCAAGCGCGAAGTGAGGCTCCTCGTGGACCGCGGACCAAGAGCCGTCCCGCCGCCGCGCGAGGAAGCGCAGACCGATCAACTCGCCGTCCTCGACGATCTCGACACGGGTAGGACGTTTTGGATCCCATTCCTCTGAGAACGCTTGACGCAGCTTTTCGTCGAGATAGTGGCGCAGTTCCATCGAAACCCTCTCAGAAGACAATACTTCATCCGATAGCATAACGCAGACGCGAGGACGGCGAAATCGTCCGGGCTGTTGCGCTAAAGCGGCTCGTCCCTCGCCGTTGCGACCGCGACGATAGCGTGGCCGGCCTGACGCAACGCCTCACCCGCGTCTAGGAGCCACGGGGTCCGACCGAGCAACGCTATCGTCACGGCGCTCCCTCCATCGCCAGACCAAATCCGCTCGCGACGGCGGCGGCGATGGCCTCGCGGAGGCTCGCGCCTTCCCGCCGCGCCGCGACGACGAGCCCGCCGGCCTTCAGACCGGCCGCATGGAGATCGATCACAGGGCGCGGGCCGGCATGGGCGGTCGTGAGGCTCATCACGCCCGCCGGCACGTCGATCGCGGGCGCGACCCGCCCGCCGGCCGCCTCGACGGCCTGGCGGTCGAGCACACCGCATAGGCGCACAACGGGCGCGCCGAGCGCGGCAAGCATGGCGAGCGAGTCCGCGGCCCCGGCGACGTCTAGCAGGTCGCGATGGTCACGGTGTTCGACGATGACCAGCGCGTCGATATCCGCATTCTCCTTCACGCGAACGGCCCATTCGACGAGCTCGGCCCGTGCGACGAGAGCCCCCGCATCGGCGAGCCAGTTAGCGACGGCCTCGCCGAACGGGTCGGAGCCCACGAGCAGGATGCGGGAGCCGACGATCTCGATTCCCTCGTCGAGCAGCAGCCGGCCGATGGTTGGCCCGAGATAGGCGAAGGTACGCACCGCCGGATGCGTCTCGTTCGTGGCGATCAGCGGGACGTCGGCGGCGGCGAGCGCCGCGCGGTCGATATCGCCCTCGCGGAACTCCCAAGGCTCCCACATCAGCGAGACGGCGGCGAAGCGCGACAACCGCGCGACGAGCGCAGCGTCGATCGGGCGGACGAAGCCAAGATTCGTGACGAGGTCGCAACCCTTGGCCGCTTCGGCCGGCGGCCGCTCCGAAAAGGTTATCGCACCCTCGCAGCCGAGTCCTTCGGCGATCCCCCGCGTGGCGGCGAAAGCCTCCGATGCGCGGCCCCAACGGCTCCCCCGTGCGACCGCGACGACCTCGGCGCCCGCCAGCGCAGCGATAGCGGCGGTCGCCGCGAAAGGCCCTGTCGCCGCCTCGGTCAGCACGCGAACCCCCGAGAGGTCGAGCGCCATATCCGACGCCGCCTGCCGGCAAAGACGCGCCATGCGCGCTTTCGAGAGGGCGTCGGCGCTCATACCGTCCCCTCCGAGAAGAACTCCCCGAGAAACGTCTCCAGATACAACAGCGACCACACCAGCAGGCGCCTGTTCTGGCGGCCGTCGAGGTGTTCCTCCACGAGTTCCAGCACGGCTTCGCGGTCGAGGACGTCGTAGATGCGCGCCTTGCGGTCGTAGAGGACGCGGCGGACGTAATCGATGGATTCGCCACGGAACCAGCTGGCGTCCGGCGCGGAGAAGCCCTGCTTGACGCCGCCGGAAACCTCTTCCGGCACGTAGCGGCCAAGCACGCTGCGCAGGAGGAGCTTGCCGTCGCGGGTTTTCTCGAAATACTGAGCGCGCTTGCCGCCCGGCGTGTTCTCGTCCATCGCCACGACGTCGGCGAGATTGCCGAGCTTCACGCTCACCGGCAGGCGCATGGCGAAATCGACGAGATCGTTGTCGAGGAAGGGCACGCGGCTTTCCAGCCCGTGCGCCATCGAGAGCTTGTCCTCGACGACGAGTAGCCCGTGCAGGAACGTCTTGGCTTCCATATAGAGCGAGTGGTTGACGTAGTCCTCCGGTCGCGTGAGCGTGTCGGCGTGATGCTTGAAGACGTCGCGGAAAATGTCGCGCGTCCAGACGTGCTTCACGTCGCCCCAGATCGGCGCCAGCACCTTGTGCAGGCTCGAATTCGGGATCAGGCGGCCCCAGAAGCCGTAATACTGGTCGACGTAATGTTCGAAATCGTCGGCCACCACGGCGCGGTAATAGCGCCAGGGATAGCCGCCGAACAATTCGTCGCCGCCCGCCCCCGCGAGCACCACCTTGCCGAAGCGCGAGGCGAGCTTGGCGGCGTAGAAATTCGGGTAACTCTGCCCGACGCGCGGCTCTTCGAGATGGCGCACGAGCGAGGTCATGGCGCGCTCCATGTCGCCCGCCTTGAGCACCATCTGGTAATGCTCGGTGTGGAAGAGATACGACATGTATTCCGACTTCGTCCGCTCGTCGAAGCCGAGTTCGAGGCCGGAAGCCGAGCGCGTGTCGAAGCCGACGGTGAAGGTCCGAAGGCCCTGGATCTGCCCCGCCGCGACAGCCGTGATCGCGCCGGAATCGATGCCGCCCGAGAGATAGGAGCCCACATCCACGTCCGAAACGAGCTGGCGCGACACGGCCTGCGCGAACAGCCGGTCGCATTCCTCCTCGAGTTCGGGGAGCGGATCGGTCAGCTCCTCGCGGAAATCGTAGTCCCAGTAGAGGTGCTCGCGCGGCTCGCGGCCCGGCTCGAATACGAGCGCGGTCCCCGGCGGCAGCAGGCGCACGCCCTTGAAAAGCGTGCGGTCGGTGAAGAAGTTCTGGAAGGTGAGATATTCGACCAGAGCCTCGCGGTCGAGGCGGCGCTCGAAACCGGGATGGGCGAGGATCGCCTTGATCTCGGAGCCGAACAACACCCGATCGCCGAGCCGCGCCACGTAGAGCGGCTTCACGCCGTAGCGGTCGCGCGCGAGGGTGAGCCGGCGCTCCTCCCGGTCGTAGATCGCGAAGGCGAACATGCCGTTGAAGCGATTGAGCGCGGAGAGCCCCCATTCGGCGAAGGCCGCGAGCAGCACTTCCGTGTCGGAGCGCGAGGCGAAGCGCCGGCCGCGCCCCTGCAATTCGGTGCGAAGCTCCTGAAAATTGTAGAGTTCGCCGTTGTAGGTGATCACATAGCGCCCGTCCGGCGTCGCCATGGGCTGGCGTCCGCCTTCCGACAGGTCGATGATCGCGAGCCGGCGATGGCCGAGGCCGCAGCCCTCTTCGACCCAGACGCCCTCGCCGTCCGGCCCGCGATGCGCGATCGCGTCGGTCATGCGCTGAACGACCGCCGTCGCCGCCGGGCGGCCGTCCAGATCGAAGACGCCGGCGATCCCGCACATGGGTCTAGCCCGCCTTCCGCGCGACGATGGTGATGCCCGCTTCCTCGACGATCTCTCGCTCGATCGAGAGGCCGAGTTCGGCGCACCATGCGCGCACTTCCTCGGCCGACTGGCGATGGGCGTTCTTGGGCGCGAACCAATCGAAATTGATGTGGTTCATCTCGTCGAGCGTCATTTCCGGCCGGTAGAACGCCTTGCAGACGTGCCAGTAGAAGAAACGCTGCAGGTTGATCTTGCCAGCGGGGATGTCGAGCAGGTCGATCGCCTCCGGAACGTCGATCTCGACATTCAGTTCGCCGAGCGCCCGCCCGAGCTTCGTCAGCGGCTCCATGGCGGCCCAGCCCTCGGCGGCGCTCATCGCCTGCATCTTGTCGCGGATGTAGTCGTCGGTGAATTCGCGCACCGGACCCTTGCGGCGGTAGACGTAGAACAGGATGCGCCCGCCCGGCCGCAACACGCGGGTCACGGCGGCGAGCGCCGCGCGCGTGTCGTCGGTGTGGTGCAGGACGCCCTCGGAGAAGACGAGGTCGACGCTTTCCGGCGCGAGCGGCAGCGCCATGAGGTCTGCCTGCACGAAGCCGGCCTGCGCGCCCCGCTCCGCGAAGCGCCGCGCGGCGACGTCGACGTCGACGGCGGTCGAGACGTCGGCGCCGAGATAGCGGATGCGATCAAGCAGGGGCCCGAAAACGGCGAGGCCAGACACCGAAGCGCCGCAGCCGGCGTCGAGGACTATCGGCGAGGGGCCGAGACCATCGAGCCAACCGGCGGCCGAACCGTATTTCTCGGCGAGCCATTCGACTGCGTAGTCCACGATCCCGCCCTCGAAGGTGTCGCGCTTCTCCCATTTGAAGCCAAACGAATCGCGGGTCTGCTCCTGCGCCTGCGAGACGAAGCTCTGCGCGCGCGGGATGCCGCCGACGAGCGTCAGGGGCACGCCGTTGGCGACGACGGATCCGCCTTCCGGCAAGGCGTCGACGCCGAGCAACTCCCAAAGCCAGCCGGGCTGGTTCACGGCCTCAACCACCGGCCGCCTCCCGGATCATCCGGACGACGTATTCGTAATCCTCGTCGCTCATGCGGTTG
>REDO01000158.1 GCA_007693435.1 Salinarimonadaceae bacterium
CCTGCGACCCTCTGCTCCCAAAGCAGATGCGCTACCAGGCTGCGCTACGCCCCGACATTGTCCCGACGCTTGCGGTGTAAGGATTCCTGAGAAGGGATGCAAGCGGAAAGACAAGGTGAGAACGGAACGGAACGGAACCATTTGGAGGCAGTCGGGACCAAAATTCCCGACCAAATCCCCGACCAAGTGTTTTTCGTGTGGATAGGTGCGTGGGAGATCAGCCCCCGATCTCACCTTTGGGTCTTCAAAAGTGTGACTGCGGCTTTCGCCGTCTTGCAAGCTGGGCGTGTGCGCGGCATGATTGCCCAATGAGCCGTATTATTCTCGCGCTGGGTTTTGCCCTAGCCACCGCCCTCCCCGCGCACTCCGCACAGATTTCCGGCGTCGCCTCTGTGACGGATGGCGACACGATTACGATCGGGGCGGTGAGGATCAGGATCCACGGGATCGATGCGCCAGAGGCCGGGCAGCAGTGCCGGCGTCAGTCCGGGCGCTCGTGGCAGTGCGGGACGGCCGCGACAAACCGGATGGCCGAGATCGCGGACGGACGCGCCGCCGATTGCGAAGTGAGGGATCGCGACGTCTACGGGCGCATCATCGCAGTTTGCTATGTCGATGGCGTCGACGTCGGCGGCGCCTTGATCGACGAAGGGCTTGCATGGGCGTTCCTGCGCTACAGCGAGGATTATGCAGAGCGCGAGGCCACGGCCAGATCAGCACGGCTGGGGATTTGGGATGGCAAGTCCGAGGCGCCATGGGATTATCGCGCCAATCGCTGGGAGCGCGCCGCAGCAGCCGCGCCGACGCCGGGGTGCCCGATCAAGGGCAACATCAATCGTCAGGGCGAGAAGATCTATCACACGCCGTGGTCGCCTTGGTATGACCGGACGCAGATCGATGAGAGCCGGGGCCAGCGCTGGTTCTGCGACGAGGCGGAGGCCGTCGATGCGGGATGGAGGCCGGCGCGATGGCGTTGAGGCAAGCCGCGCTGCGAGCCCGGATCGCGGTCTGGTCTGCCCTTGCTCTCGGCGCCACGACGATCGGGCTCGCAGTTTGGCTCGCGCGTTAACGAGCAGCGTCAGTTTTCCGGGGTCACCCGAAACTGGATATCGGGCATCCTTTGCGTGACGGGCCAGAAGCGATGGACCGGGTTGCAGGTGTGCACGAGGATCTCACGAAGACGCGCCGTCCCTGGGCGCATTCCGGGCGGGACAGGCGTGGTTTCGATAAATGGCTCCTCGGCCCCTACTGACACCCTCCCCGCGCTGAACGAAACGTCTTCCAGGCGGAATAGCACCCCGCCCGCGTCAATGATCGATCGCTCCAAGGTGAGATGGCAGGGATCGAATCGTGTCGTGGTGTGGCGGACGCGGACGGTCCCGCCGGCCGGCACCTCTGGAGTGAGCAGTTCAACGCTCTCGACGCGGATCGGCGGCTCGCGCTGCGCCGTCCAGTAGCCGGCCAGACCCGCCCAAAACGCGATCAGGCAGAGTGCGAGAGATGCCACCCCTCGCCAGAGAAAATTCAAGGCCATCCTGTGATCTGAAATCATCAGCCCCATCCCATCAACTTTGAGAACTGGTCTTTCACCTTCACGATGGAGTCGCCCAGCATCGCCATGCCGACGAATGCGCCGAGGATCGTGACCAGCGTCCATTTGAAAAATTTCCCGATCGTAAGCGTCGCCTTGGCGAGCCGCATGCCTTCGGACAGAAGCCCGATATCCTCCGGGCGCAAATCCCGGAGGAACCTCTGCGTCTCGATCGGGAGTTCGGAGAATTTGGGTTCGTTATCAGGCAATTTCGCCCCCGCTATGTTTCGGCGTGGCAAGAGCGGGCCTCGTCTCGCGCGCGTAGCCAATCCGGCACGATGATCTCAGCGAGTACGGAGCCCGCCGGCTGAGCGTCGATCTCGTCGGCCGCCCTGCGCTGCGTCTCCCGGTCGATCGGCGTCACCGTCCCGCAGCGCACGACCACGACGTCACGCGTCGCCGTCACGCAGCCGGGCAGAAACACTGTCACGAGTGCGAGGGCGAGCATTCGCCTCGGCCATGCGACGTTCGGCATCCGCCGTCTCCCTGTTGACCGCCGCAGCGCTCTCCGCCCGGCCGCGCTCAGTGGCGTCCTGGCGGGCGCTTTGGTCCCGCCAGAACTGTGTGACGATGCTGGCAATGACCCCGCCCAGCCAGGACAAGAACCCGCTCATTGCGGGAGCCGGGCCTCTATCATCTCGGCGAGGCGCTTAGGCGTAATGCCGAAATGCGCCAGCGCTTGCGGTGCGGAATCCATCGCGTATTGCGCGCCGAAAGCGATCGCTTCGCGCTTCACGTCGACACTGAGGTTCATCTGCCCCTTCATGTATCGGGTCTGCTCCAGCCCATAGGCGACGGCGCGCGCGAGCACCTGGTCGACAACCTCCCTGCGCTCTGCGTCAACGCGCAGGCCGATGAGTGCAAGGAGGCGATAGACGAGCCACGAGACCAGCGCGGCGATGACCGGCGTCAGAACCTCGATCGCCATCGAGAGGATCGGCGTGAAGTCGAGGATCGTGCTGCCATCGGCAGCCAGCGCGGCGCCCGCGATGAGGAGCGGGGCGACAAGCGTAACGAGCGCCAGAGCGCTCCAGCGGAATGCGGTCATGGTCGTGTCTCCAGAGGATCTAGGGTTGAATTTCGGCAAGGGCATGCGCACTTCAGCCGAATGCTAAAGCGCCCATTCAGTCGGTTTTCAGAAGTCTCGCAAAGCGTGCTTGCCGCTTTCGAGTTTCACGTCATCCCCGAGCCCAACAGTGGATGTTGGCTTTGGACCGGCCCCAATTTCGCGAAACGCGGCGGTTACGGCAGCTTCACGATGCGGTCTGCTGGTCTTGTCGGCCGCCGCGCTCACCGCGTTGCTTGGAGCCTCTACTGCGGGGCAGTCGATGACGATATCCACGTTCTGCATAGCTGCGACACCCCAAGCTGCGTGAACCCGGCGCATCTTTTTTGGGGACTCAGTCATCCAACATGGAAGACAAATGCAAGAAACTCCGCCAGAATCGCGGGAACTCGCACGGTCGCAGAAAAATTGACGAAGAAACCGCAATTGCGATCCGCATGGATCCACGAAGTTATTCTGCGATCGCTACGGCTTTTGGAGTTTCTGTCCCCACCGTCTCTGACATCAAACGCGGAAAATCGTGGTCACATCTCGGACCTTCGGTTGGACGTTATAAGCGCGCGGCTTGAATATGCATCCAATCTATGTCGCGGGCCTTTCCGAGTGAGAGCCATCCCTCCTCGGTCCAGAAGCGCCAGAACGCTTCGTATTCCGGCCGAGCGAGATGCGCTCGCGTCCGGTTCCAGTTGAGCTGGTTGCGCTCCGGATCGAAGTCGATCGCGATGCCCCAGCTATGCATCGAGTAGGCGGAGCCGCCGCGCATCTTGCGGACGTTGAGGCAGCCGCCGAACCTGTCGAGATGGAGGCGCTTGATCTCGGCCTCCCCGTAATGAGACAGGATGCGGCCGAAGATCCGGGCGGCGCTGTCGTGCGCCTTTTCGTGGATCGAGAACCGGGTGATCGGCGTCCGGAGATCCCACGCCAACCGCATCTGGAACGGAAGCTGGAGCATCGCCTGGTTCTGCCCGACGGCGCCGTAGTGACGGGTGACCTCGTTCTGCCGCGGCCACGTCGTCTTCACCGGATCCGGGAAGCGCGAATCGTGTACCTGCGGCAGCATGAGCAGGTCGCGCGAGGTGTCCGGCGCGAGCCCTTGGATGTGTCGGCGATAGGCGTCGTAGGCGAAACGGGTCTGCGGCCCCACGAGCCCGTCGATCACGCCAACCTCGATGCCGACCGACCACATCACGAGCTGCTCGCCGGCGACACGGCGCCGGGCCGGTCCCCAGCGACGCCAGCCCGACTGCACCCGGGCGTCGTTGCGCTCGAGCAGCGCGTCGATCGCCGCATAGCTTTGCGGTCCGATCGCGCCGTCGATGCGGCCGCCATACAGGCCAAGCGCCTGCAACGCCCGCTGGAGTGCGTGCGCGTCCATATCGTTCTCCTTGATGATCTCTGTTGGCGCCCGCCGAGCGGGGGCTAGCGCGTGTCTTTCCCGGCCTCGCCGGAAGGCTTCTTGATCGTGAGCGTGGTTTCGAACCCGCCCTTCTTGGTCACGCTATGGTCGACGGCGTCGATCGTGTATTCGCCGTCGACGCCCGGGCGCGTGCCCGACACGATGCATGTCGCTTCCGGCTCCGCTGCGTAGTCGCCAAGGATCACGACCGTGCCGGATCCCTTCTCGCGCTCCGACTCCTTCGCCGAGCTCGCGGCGCGGTCTCGCGCAGTGCTTTGGTCCGCCTCTGGCGTCTGGAGCCCGAGTTGGACGTCGGCCGCGCCGCCTCTGACTTCGACGGTCTCTTCCATCCACTGCGCGGTTTCGCGGTCGTAGTAGCGTGTCCGGACGGACTGATACTGCGGCCTCCCGATCAGCGGGGAGATATCCCAAACTTTCAGGTTCCTGAATCGAGCGGCGATCACCGGCGTCAGCTCCGCGCCCGTCGCGGATATCCCCTCGTTTCGTGGCGAGAAGAACGCACGCTCGCCGATGACTTGGAATGTGGCGCCGAGTTCCGCCGCCATCCGCTGCCCCCATGCCTGGAAGCTCTCGCTCTGGATGATCCAGTAGGGGCGCGTGATCTGCGCGAGGGATCCGAGCACCTCGACGCCAAGTCCGGCTTTCCCGCCCCACTCCCGCGCGACATCCGCAAAGGTGGCGTCGTCTTTGTGCCCGAGGATCTGCTGCTTGATCTTGCCCTTCTGGTCGGCTGAGTTGGCGCTGATCGTGAGTTCTGATCCGCTCCCCTTGCCCCCACGCGAATTCACGTCATTGACAGTTCCCTCGAACACGACGTCGGCACCGTCGCCCTCATGGCCGAGATGGATCTGGATCTTCGACTCGTCGGTCGGCAGGGCGATGATGCCCTCGGGGTCCGCGAGAAGGATCTCGGCCGTGTGCGAGGACTGCTTGGCCTTTTTCGACACACGGATCGACTTAACGAGCGGTCGAAATCGAGACGTGAAGTCATTCCCGTCGATGATCACGACGTAGATCGGTTTCCGCCAGCCCTCGAACATCCGTCACCCCCAGAGCCGGACGACACGGCGGCGAGGCGCCGTCGAAGGCGCATCCAGCGGGAACACGATCTGGATGCCCACCGGGAGGACAGGGCCGACATCGGCCAGCCCAGGGTTCATCTCGTAGACGCGCTCCACGTAGCCTTCCGGCTTCCGGCGAAACAGCCGCCATACGAGTAGCGAAACCGTCAGCCCTTCGCTCTCGATCGTCACCAGCTTCGTGCTCGATCTCATTGGAACAGCCTGAAGATGGACGGCGCGAGCCCGGCGCTAGGAGATCCCGCCGAACGGAGCGACACCTTCACCGTAATCTCCCTGCCGACGCCGCCGCCGTTGAGGGTCGCATGATCTTCCTCGACGTCCTCGATGACGAACCAACCCAACGGGGTGAAGTCGCCGCGGATCACCGGCAGGGGAAGCATCTGATCCCGTGCGATCTTGAGCGCCTCGAGGCCGCCGAGCCCGCCGAAGTGCTCCGGATGGATGGTGATCTGGAGGTTCAGCACCGCATTTCCGGGGCCCATATCCTCGAGCACCGGCTCCACGCCGAGAACATCATGAGACGCGAACGGGATCGGTCGCCCTCCCCCATGGGCGCCGAGATTGAGCGCGATATCGCACATTACCGGCCCGATCATCATCAGCATCAGGGGCTAACTCCGTAATCGCTGAAGGCGGAGCTGAGATCAGCATCTACACCGCTCCTTGTAGACCGGGCGAGACCCTGAGCCGTTTGCAAACCGCTGATCAGCCTCTCGACGAGCGAGACGCTTTCCTGCAGATCACCATTGTCGACGGTGAGCCGATTAGGGGTATTTATGGTTTCGCGGAGCGTATCGGCATCCTGTTGAGCGTCGGAGAAAAGCCAGCGGAGCATGCCGCGCGGGCTCGTATCGGTCTCGACACTCTTAGCGATCACATCTCGCAACCACTGCGCGATCGCCGCGCCCTGCTCCCGGTTCTTCTCACCCATGGCCCTCTGGTGAGCGACCTGCTCTTCGTAGGTTGAGCCTGGTGTGTCCCCGGCCATCGTGACCAAGGCCCCGACACCGGCGCCTACACCAGCACCGATCCTGAAAAGTCGGGAAAGGATCCCAGCCGTGCCTGCGCCGGCAGCACCTGCCCCGGCCGCTGCGGCTCCAGCTTTCCCGACAACCCCCTGTCCGCCTAACGCCGCCGCCGCGGCCGTGAGAGCAGCGGCGGAGCCCTTCAGCGCCGCCCCGGCCGTGATAAGCCCCCAGACCGCGCCAAGGATCCTGGCCGAGGCCCAGGCACCGCCGCCGATCACCGCAGCGCCAAGCGTGAGGCTTCCCAGCCCGTCGGCTCCCTTTATGCCTTCGGCAAAGCGGCGGACGCCGTCCGCGAGGCCATTCAGCCCAGGGATGATGACCGGGAAGACGTGCTGCCCGAGCTCGCCGGACAGGTCTCTCAGCGACGCCATCAGCGTCCCGAAGGCGATGAAGGGATCTTCGTTCCGGGCGTTCTGCGCATCGGCAGAACCGAGGGCGGCCCTGTACTGCTCAATGTTTTTGTCGATATTCGCTTCGGCAATGATCATGGCGGTCATGCCGCCGGCTGCGAGCCTGTGGGACATCAAACGACCCACGGCCTCGGCAACGTCACCCTGATTCGAGAGGTCCGTGCCGTGCTTTTCCAACAGCGGTGCGAGAACTTCGTTCGCCCATCTGTAGGGATCGGATACGAACAGATCGCGCTCGAGGAGCGTCTGGTTCTCGTCGCGCAGTCCGATCGCCTGCTGGCGCTGGAGATAGCGGGCCTGCGGGCCGGAGCCGATGGGCGTCACGAGGTTCCGATAAGCGCCGGCGAGGATCTGACCCATCCGGCCGGCGCCTTGGTCCTGCATAAGAGCCGGCAACGTGCTGGCCCAGAATTCCTCGCTCAGGCCATACCTCGCGACGTTCGCAGTCTGCGAGAAGGCCAGGTAATCCTCGATCGCGATTTCCTTGCCTTCGACCTGAGCCGCGCGCACGGCGCCTTCCATGATGCCCGCGATGGCCTTCGGCCCCATGCCGCTCAGGAGCTCGTTCTGGTTGGCCTGATCCATGGCGCGGAGAAACTGCCGAACGCGATCCGCGGCCGGCCCCACGCCCTGCTCGGTCATGGTGGCGATCATGTTGCGGACGATCGGCTCCAGCATTGAGATGGCGTGATCTTCTCGGCCGCCGAAGAGCGTGTAGGACACCCGGCCGAGTTCCAATATCTCCGACTGGTCAACGGCGCCGTATTTGTACGCGAGCCGTGCCGCCTCTTCCGCCACCTGCTGGCCGTAGCTCTCGGGGATGTTGGCGAGCTTGTACTGATACTCGCGCCGCCCGCGTTCACCGGCAGCGCGGAAACCGGCGCGCCCGACGCGGCCCATCACATAGGCGCCGGTGCCGAGGCCCATCGCGGTCGCGACCGGGCTGACAACGCGCCTGTTGAAGCTCTGCATCAAGCGCTGGTGCTGACGTTCCGTCTGACGGATGCCCGCACGCACGTCGGCGAAATGGCCGAGCACGCCGTTCTTCCACGCAGCGATATTGCTGTTGCGCAGGCTCTTGTTCATGCTGTTGTCGCGGATGCGCCGCTGCAGATCATCCCAAGAGCGCCCAACCGCCCTCATCTCGTCGCGAGACAGTTTCAGGCGGTCGATCTGCCGCTGGAAGTTTGTCCCCCATGGCGCGTTTGCCATCGCCCGGAAGCGCCGGCCGAGCTCATCGACAGACCTTCCGACTCGATCGACATCGCCCGTCGACCGCCCGATCTCCCTTGCCGCTCGCTCGACGTCGCGCAGCGAGTTCACCGCCGTCCTTGCGCCAGCGGACACGTTGTCCTGCAGACGGAGGATCAGGTTTCCAATGAGCGTGCGGGCCATGGTCTACCGATCAGAGCGAGCGTGCACGGATCTTCTCGATCTCGATCGCCTGGCAGAACCAGCGACAGATATCGATCCAATCCATTTCGAGCACGACAGGGATGGGGGTGCTTAAGGTGCTGGCGACGAGAGCGCAGTAGATTTCATGGCCTCGAGGGCTAAGTCGCTGGCCTCCCTCAAGGCGCGGGGCAAAAAATCCATAGCCGCTTCGTCGCAAGCATATTGATCATCGGCATCCATCGCCTCGTAAACCTCGAGGGGAACGTCGATCATCGGAGGCATATCAGTTTTGCCGCCGCTCGACAGGAGATCCATGAAATCGCGGGTTTCCTTGCCGGTAAGACGACGGATTGTGACCTTGTCGTAGACCACGCCGTCGTATTCGACCGGCCACTGCAGATCGATGACCTTCTCCCGCGGCAGAGTGCCGAGGAGCTTCGGCGGAGCGGGCACCTTGGCCTCATCCGCTGCGGGCGGAGCGTCAGCCCCGCCCGCCTTCTTTTCTTGCTCAATCATGGATCACCTCAGATCAGGCCGAGATTGCGGCCCATCGTGCGGAAGGGCTGGACGCCGTCGATGCGAACGCCCGTGGGACCGGCGAAGTAGTCGAAGTAATATTTCTCCCGGTCGTCGAGAAAGAGCTGGTATCCCATGATCTCGCTGATCATGTAGTCGTTCTCGATCCCCTCGCCCCGCGAGAATTCGCTGGGCTCGATGCTGATCATGCGGCCGTTGATGATTGCCCGGAGAGCGAGCTCCTCATGCGTCCGGAGATCGCGATAGCTTCCCCGAAGCGTGTAGTTGACCCGCGCCGGGCCCGACGGCATGAAGCGCGACATCGCGTTGTGCGAGAACCCTTCCAGCTTGAAGCTGAATTCGAGCGCCTCGAGCACGCGCATGCCGATGTTGATGCTCATCGTGGCGCCGCCGCCGGTGTGCTCCTTCGTCTTCTCCTTGAGCGCAGGGATCTTGACGTTCTTGAGCGTGAGGTACTCCGCCGCCGTCGGGTCTTCGTCACCGATGAAAAGGCTGGCGGCGTCCAGCACCATTAAAGTTGCAGCCATCAGGCCCACTCCTGTGCGAGTTTGAAGATGCGGCGCCTATCAGGCGCCGGTGGCGTTGCCCAACTGGACGGCGAGGCGCTGGACGAGATCCTCGAGCGCCTGGCGGAAGCGACGGCTGCGAACCGTGATCTTGCGCAAGACCGGCGGCTCTTCGGCCAAGAACACGACCTGGAGGTGGCCGAGACGGAGCTGCTCGGGGCTGTTCTGATCAGCCTCGAACCCGACGCGGTAATCCAGAATGTCACCGTCGGCGCGCAGACGAGACAGCATCGACTCCATCGTGTTGACGATGGCCTGCACCGTCTGCTCGGTGATGTTGAAGCGTCCGAGGTAGTAACGGATCGCCTTGACCTGCGTGAGTTCGATGTAATCGCGCCCGCGCACGACATGCGAGAACAGGTAGCTGGAATCCTCCGAGAGCGTGTCGGTGCCCCAGAAGATGAAGCCGCCGGAGGAGAGAGACGCCTCGACGCCACTGTCGCCGCGCACGACGATACCGCCAGACCGGGCGATGTAGTCCTGGCCGATCGAATCCTGCGTCAGCGAGAACGGGATGGCCGGCGTGACGCCGACGAGGCCGTTCATGGCTTGGTTCGCGACCGAGTGGAACGGGCGGCCGTCGAACTGCGCGTCCCGCCGCACATAGAGCCCCGCGATGTAGGGCGACAACGGGCGCGTCACGATCGTGCCGTCAGCGTCGAGCACCTTGGCGTCCTGCGCGAGCGGGTGGAAGATCCGCTGCGAACGGGGGAGCAGCTCGAGCCAGTCGAGCCACGCCTGACGGGACGAGGTCGGCCCTTCAGGGATCATGCCGCCGTTGGTGCGATCGAGGATCGTCGGCATCACGGCGCAGACCGGGTTGCCGTAAGCCGTCACAGTCGCGGTCAGTGCAGCGCCCTCACCCTCGTCGGACGTCACCGCCAGCGTCGGAGCCGACGTGTAGGCGAACCCAGGCGTGGTGATCGTGACGGTCAGGATCTCGCCGTTGTCGCCGACCGTGGCGACCTCCGCCGTGAAGCCGGAACCGCCGCCGCCAGTGCCGGCGATCACGTCGCCGGGCTCATAGCCAGTGCCGGCGTCGCCGATCGCGATGGCCGTGACGCCCGACATAACCTGCGAGGTGAAGCCCGGGACGACATAGAGCCGGGGGATGTATCCGAGCTCCTCGCCGGCGGTCAGGAAGCCCCAGACGCCGGTTTCTTCCGCCTCGTTCCCGACCAGGTTGGCGAGGGTTTCGGGGACGGTGGCGCCCTCGACGACCCGGCGGAGAATGACGCGCGCCGAGCCGTTGGCCCCGAGGGATTCGGAAATGCCCCGAAGCGCGTCCGCCAAGGTGCCCGCAGCGCCCAGCGCGGTGCGCATGGCGGCATCGTCCGTTCGCACGAGAATGTTCGTGTTCAACGGGATGACACCCGCATCAGCTTCCGGCGCCGTCCCGATGAGGCCGATAACCGACATTTCGGCGCCGAGGACGGCCTGAATTTCCACATCGTCGCGGATGTGCTTGATGCCGACTACCAGTTCGGACATTTGCTCTCTCCCAAACAAAAAACCCCGCTGAAAAGCGGGGTCGGTTAACCGCGGGCGATCCGCGCGGGATTAGGGTTTCATGCGATCGGAGCCGCGGGGACGCGGCGTCACGGCCACCGCTCGTCGGCGGCGTAGTCGGCAGGGATCGGGTTCCTGCCCTGATCGAACTCCTGCCGGCTCATGTTCTTGGCGAATGCCTGCTGGGCGTCCTGCTGGGTGAAGGATGGCGTCTCCAGTTGCGGCGGGCGCGGGATGGCCGGCGGCTGCTGGAATTGCTGCATGGTCGTGGGCATGGGCATGTCCCTTGGCGTTGAAATGCCGGTCAGGCGAAAAGGATCAGGACGGCCATTCGATCGCCGGGAGCGACGCGACGAGCGCGGCGGGACTTTCGGGCGCTTCTCCACCACCCTGCCACGTCGCGAGCGCATCAAAGACCTGCGACCAAACAGCGTCGCGCCACGGCACGAACGCGCCAGCCTCAGCCGCCCAATCCGGGACGGTCGAGTTGAAGTAACTGGCGAGCGCCACGGCATTATTGTAACCGCGCGACTGCGCTACGGCGTCAACGTGCGAATCGACGGCGCGGCGGTAATCGTCGAGCGTGGGCGGCGGCGGCACGCGGGACGCCTCGAATTCGGCGACTTCATCCGCCGTCATTTCGACAGGTTCGCCATTAACGAGCTTAAACATCCTTGCGCCTCCCGTAGAATCGGATCGTCCCGGATGCGATGTTTCCTGACGAGAACAGGACGCGAACGGCGTCGATCGCCGCGTTGCCACCGCCCCAGACGCCCGAAACCATCCATGATTGCCAGTTGCCGCTGTTCGTGCCGAGATGCGAGCCTTGCCCGATGATCAGTTTCGGCGTCGCCGTCCCTTTCGGACGGATGACGAAATCACCGCTCACGCCGCCGGCGGAGCTGTTGGAGATGTCGGCCGTCGCTAAGCGACGGGCGATCGACACGCCGGTTGTGCTGACACCCAGCGCAATCGACGACGCAGGCGCAGGGACAAGGAACAGCGTCCCGACATAGCCCGTCGCCTTGAACGTCGCGCCGTTGTCGTCGCTTACCCGGATGTAGAGATCCACGTCGTTCGTCGCGGGGATCACCTTGTCGAGCGACAGCACGTATTCGTCATAATCGGCGGTAATGAGCGACGTGAAATCGACCGCAGCGACAGACGACGGCGTTGCGACGCCGAGAAGCGTCATGCCCGCAGGGGAAGGCGGCGGCGCCACGACAGCCTCGCCGCTCGCCCGCTGATACCGCACGCAGCGCCAGTTCCCGGTGCCCTCAGAGCGGAACAGCGCCGTATCCCCGGCCGCCGTCGTGATGTTCGCCCCGCCCGGCAGGATCAGGCTCGTCGCGTTGTGGGTCAGGGTGAGGGCGCCCGCGAAAAGGGTATCGCGCTCGACGCCCGCGTCCGCTGTCCCCAGCCCCGTGATCGTCGTCGTCCCCGTGACGCGCAGATACCCGCTCGACGCTGCCCCGATGTCCGTCGTCGTCGCCGAGGCGATGTCCGCTCGAGGTTCTATGTTGGCCAGCGCGTCGGAAAGGCCCGTAATGTCGGCGATCGCGTGCAAATGAACCGCCTGCGCATAAGCACCCGCAGGCTGCTTTCCTTCGAGCGCGGCCTGTAGGCCGGAGACATTGCCGACCCCGATCGTCACCGGCACCCACGATCCAGAGATCCGGCCGAGAAACTGCCCGTTCGTCGCGCCCGTCGTGTCGACGTTCGTCAGGTCGGTCAGTGCCGGGCGCCATTCACTCGACTGCTTCGAGTCGAGCGCGGCCTGAAGCCCGGTGATCGCGGCGATCGCGTGTCCATGCCCGGAATCGGATTTGCCGGCTACCGCCACGAACAACGCGTGCACGTCAGCGTCGATCATCTGGAATGTGACGACCAGCCGCGGGGCGTCGTCCCTCATATCGTTCGCGGGAACGATTTGAGGGTAATCCCGGTTGGCCGTGCGGGCATCAGTCGGCATCGCAGATCACCCCCGTCAGATCGAATAAGCGCGCAGGCGCGCAAGCTGCGGGCGCGCCGCCGGCGACCCTGTCAGCGTCAGGCGAATGCGCCCGACGGCGGCCGAGTGGCTGGCGAGCACGTAGCGAGGCTGGTTCCATCCGCCGCCGAGCACTTCCGTCGTATCGAGCGTGAGCGCGGTCCAGTCTCCTGCCCCATCGTCGACATCTACGGTGACGCCGGAACCGACCGGAGCGAGCGCCGCGAAGAGCGCCTTCACTTCAACGGGCGAACCCATCTGGAAGACCCTGGAGACGTAGTTGCCCGTCGTCGCAATCCTCCCGGCGACAACCAGCGTTCCCGGAAACAGCATGGGCGCAATCTTGCTCGTCCCGCGCAGCACGGCGCGGATGGTCACCGTCTCCGTCAGATATTCGCTGAAGGCGATCTCCTGCCCAGGCGCGAGCGCGATGACTTGGCCGCCGGCCCGCACGATCTCGTAACGGAACCCCGCGGCTTCAGTCGGGAGCTCGACCGTGCCCCGGATGATGATGTCCGACACTTCGTCGAGATCCACCGTTCCCAGCGTGACGACGCGCTCCGTGTGGGTGTAGTCGGCCGCAACTATCCGGAACGCCATGTCTGCGTCCTGGATCGGCGTCCATGCGGAACGATTCGCCGATGCGAACAGGACACCCGTCGTATAGGGCTGCGCGCCGACGCGTGTCTGGCGACCGGTCACCGGATCAGTGAAGATATCACCGAGCTGCGCGACCGACACCGCATGCTCCGCGTCGTCTGTGAGGATCACGAAGCAGAATTCGCGGTCGGCAGGGAGGAACACCGGGGCGTCGAAGCGGGCCTCGAGCCAATCCCCGACTTCCGGCGTAGCCATCGAAATGAACGCCTCCGCGAACACGTCTCTGGTGGGATAGCCGTTGAACACGCCGGCCAACTGGACTCGGATGCCGTTCGATCGATCTCCGATCGCGGCGATCTGGAAATCGACCCCGACGACGTGACGCGCCTCAAAGAGCACGAACGTCTGCGCGAGCGGGTCCATCGAGCCGTCGGCGTTTTCATTGCCACCTTCCTGCCCGACCCACGGGTCGTTCAACTGCTGAACGAGCGTCTGCTGGATGATGACTTGCGGTGGCGGCGCTTCGCGCGCGACCAGCGTCACGCGACGCATGACCGATGTCTCGACGACGCCCTCTCCGAGATACAGGGCCTCTGCGAAGGAACCCGCTTCGCCTTCGGCCCTCACCCGACGTCGCCCGGACGGCACGCCCGCCGGGATGGTGAAAGCGCCGGTGACCTGTCCGGCGCCGTCCGCCGTGAGGTCCGGGGGCGTCACGTCGATGCCGTCGAAGACCAACCGCTCGAGGTTCTCCCCTGCGCCGAAGCCGTCTATCAGGAACGACACCTCGATCGAGCGAAGCGTCTGCGCCGGCACCCGTTCGGTCGCCACAATCTCATTGAACGACGTGTCACCCGGAGGCGCGCCCGGTGCGGTCGTGAATTCGCGGGTCACCCCCGAGGTCCACGTCGTCAGGGACTCCGTCCAAAAATCCACAGCCGGCTCCAGCCGCAGAGCCGCCGGCATGGCCGTGAAATTCATGTAGGGATTAATCAGCATCCCGGACGTCGCAAGATCCTGCCGAAGCACGATCTCCTCGACGTATGGCAGGGTCTCGAAACTTGTGCCGAGGCGCGTCAGTCCCGCGAGAGCGACCGGCAATTGAAGGATGCCCCGAGCGATGGCCGCAGTCTGCGCCTCGCCCTGATCGCGGTAGCGGTCATCTACGAACGCATCCGTGAAGATGCCGCGCTTCGCGACCGGATCGCGCGCCAGAATGTCCCGCTCCGCCTCCGACCGATCGAACGTCTCCAGCACGTCGATCAGCCGCCCGAAAAGGCGTTGCATCCGGTCATAGGTGACGTTCCGCGTGCCGTTGTTCACGACGACAGGAACATCGAGCCAGTCGTTCCAGACCTCGGCCAGCTTCAAGATTTCAGACGGAGCTTGCGGCGCCAGCGCTCCTCGACGCGCCGAGACACCCTTGATATAGACCGGCGCGCCGAAGCGATCGAGACCGAGCACGTCGATGCGCGGGATCTTCGAAGCGTAGGAAACGAGCGCAGTCGTTCCGTTGACGCCGCCCGACACCACGATCGTCGTGTCCGTGATCTCGTCCGGGGTCACCGCCACGTTATAGCGGTAGGTAACGAGGTAGGTGCTGCCGCCGGCTGGCTCATCGCCCGCTGGAGCCCACGATACGTTGTCTCCCGCCTGTTCGTAATCATCGCCCGAGACGAAGGTCGTCGCGCCCTGTGTCACACTCTCGATCGCGACGACAGCCGGGTTGGACAGCGCGTCGGCGCCGCCTGGCGTCGCCCCTCGAATCACGCTCTCGGACGCGCGCTTGACGACGACAACCTGCGAGACCGTCGCGATCGGCGGGCGCTGGACGACAATCGTCATCGGGTCGCCGTCCGCCGCAGTGTAGGTTGCGGGCTCAGCCGCGACGTTCTCGAGGTCGGGCTCCTCAACCTGCCTGAAGCGCATCGCAGCATTCCGCACGCGCTTGAAGCCTTGGATATTCGCCCTGCCGGCATTGATCGTGAAGACCTGGTCCGCGCCATCGCGCCCGATTGCGCGCACGTCGCACCCGTCGACAACGTAGTTTCCATGCGCGTCGCGGTCCTGTTCCGCGAGAAGCTGGCGCACCTGCGAAAGTGCCGGCGGCGGCGCCAGATCGAGCGCCACGCCATCGCGCAGCACGTAGACCGGCGACAGCGGATCATCGAGTCCGTCTTCCGAATGCCCCCAGACCAGCGCCTCATATTCTCGCGCAGCGCACTCCTGCCCCTCTGATATCGCCCCGGGGTGCAATCCGAGCAGCGTCGGATCATCCTCGTAGGTCTTGACTGCCCGGACGATCCGCACGCCGACACTGACATCGCCGGTCATCGGGACGTCCGTGAGCACAGCGGCGGAGACCACGCGCGCATCCCCGGCGACGTAGATTCGCCCTGCAGTGACGGTAACGCTCTCGCCCTCGACATCGACGATGATGTCGGCGCCGGCGATGCGATCGCCGTTCCGCGCAACCATGCGCGAGACGCGCTCAAACCGCCGGTCAGCGAGGGTCTGGATCTCGTTGAGGTCCGCGCCAGTCACGAACGCTCCGCCCTGCCAAACGAGCGCCTTGCGGTCTTCCGATGCCGACCTTCCGCGATCGTAAGCGCCGGGCAACCCGGAGCGGTGATCAAAGCTCATTTGCGAACCTCACGAGGAACCGGACGTGCTCGCGCACGGTCAGGCCGAAGGGAATTGAGACTGGCGATTGCGCGACCGAATGGCCGCCGGTTCTGTCAGCGGGCGCCATCCAGAGCCGCCCAGGAGGCACGCCTGTCGCGCGCTCGCTGGCGAAGAGTATTTCGGCGGTCGCTGCAGTCGCGCCCGCTCCCGCGCCAAACGGCGTGCGGCAGTAGACGACGAGCGCTTCGGGCGCGTTGGCGTCCGCAGCGTAAACCGTTCCGCCGATCGTATATGCGCCAGACGCCGCAAGGCGCACCGGCGTCGCGACTGCGCGCGCATGCCCGATCACCGCGCCAACATTGTCGCGAAACGTGATGACAGGCTCGAGCGGGAGCAAGCGCGAGATGATCTCGCGCCGGCGGCCCTCGACGAGCGGGAGCGCCCAAGGAAAGGCTGCGTCCTCCCACGGGAAGTCGGCATCCTCCCAAGTGTCGCCCTCCTCGTCGACCGGCGTCAGCCAGGCATCCAGCGGATCGAGATCGTCGAACCCGAGTGTGACCTCGCCGATCTCGTGCAGCCGTCCGAAAGACCACTGCTGGTGCATCGGCGCGATACGCGCGCCGGAGTGCTCGTCAGCCATCGCCTCGTCGGCGCGGCTCCAATCGGTCTCCAGAGCCCGCACATCGTAGCCGCGATAGGCGCGGACGAAATGCGAGCGAGCCGGGAGCGAAAGCTGCGTAATCCCAGCGATCCGCTCGAGATCGGGCAGATCAGCATCGCGCAGGCGATCGAGTTCGATTTGGACGAGGCTCCAAAGGAGCCGCTTGCGGCCCTCGCGGACCCGATCCGTCTCCTCCTCGAGGACCGTGTAGTCGTAGCCGATCCAGCCCAGGCCTTTGCGGATCGAGGCAGGCGTCCCCCGGATGCGCTGCCACCGGATACCATCGTCGATCAGGGCGTAGAGCTCTGGCAGATACGGCGTCAGTTCGCCGAGCCCGAGCTGCCAGATCAGGAACGGCAAGATCTGTGGCGGCGGGTTCTGACGCGCGATGGTGATGCCGTCGTACTCGGCGCCAAGAATCGCGATCGGGTCGTTCACCTCGTCGAGCAAAAGCTCGAGCGGCGTTGAATTCGACGGCAGTAGCCGCGCGTGCGTGTTCGACATCAGAATTCGCGCCCGGCGATCGTGAGGTCGACCGCGCCGATGCGGACAGCCTCAAACGGCTGCATCACGATGTCATTCGCCGGCTCGCTGATCTGGACGCTATGCACGCCGGGCACCATCAGGTACGCCCGGATCCAGTCCAGCGTCAGATCCCGGCCGAGCTTTCCCTGTTCTGCCCAGGCCGCGGGTAGCTGCGCCGCGAGCGTGGCGACAATGCTCGCATCCGTGTTCGGCAGGAGCGTCATCGCCACCGTGACCGGGGCGACCTCAATGACAGCCGATCGCACCACAAAGGTGTCGTTTACCCCACGGACCTCCGGATCTTCGATCGCTGCGCGCACCGTTTCGAGCAGCGGGGCCTCGGCGACGCCATCGAGGCTAGTCGATAGAACCGCCGCATACAGGATGGGCGAGCGCTCAACCGTGTAGACTTCGGCGTCCTCCACCTCGATCGAGGACGACATGGCGTAGAACTGATAGCGCGGCTTCGTGCCGGCAGTGGACCTGCCCTTGACGGCGAGCACCACTCGACGCTTCAGGCGATCGTCACTCTCGCCCGCCATCCGGACGACGTCATAGAAGGCCGCGAGGTGCTCAAGGGCTGCGCCACGCGCGAAATAGAGGTAGGCGGAGCGGGCGATATCGTTCCCGCGCGCCCGGAGCACCGCCTCCCGATAGGTTCCGGACTGGCTGATGATCATCGCCGGGTCCGTTTCCAGCGTCTCGACGTCGTAGGTCAGCCCATATGACGGCGCGAGCTCGACGATCTTCTCTTTCCGGGCGTTGAGCAGGGGCTCGTAGCTGATTTCTTCGATGATCTCCGGCTTCGGAAGGGCGGCGAGATCATCCAGTGTGAAATCGCTCATGCAGCCTCTCGAATGCTAATGCCATCATCGTCCAGCGAGACGTAAAGGCGGGCCTGTTGCCAATCCAAATGGGCGTAGGGCCGGATCTCGCCGGTGATGACCATCCCGGCCTCGCCGAGCCGGGTGGCGTCGGGAACCTGCAGGCGCGCTTTGCGGAATCGCGGCTCGAAAATCTCGATCGATATCCACGTCACCATCCACCACCGCATGATGGTGCGATCGGTGAGCAACTCGCCGAGCAGACGGGTGCCGGGACTACCGACCCACTCCCGCATCACGCGCTCGCCCAGGCGCGTCGTCAGGATCTTCTCGATGCTCTGGATCACATGGGGCAGACCGTCGAGGATCTGCCCGGTCCTTGCATCAAGACCAGCCATCTCAGCCGCCCAGCGCCTCGATGATTTGCCTTTTCGTCGCGCCGGGCGCGACTTCGATCTTTCGCTCCTCCGCGATCGCCTGTAGCTGCGCCAGCGTCAGCTTCATGCTGATTTCCGGCGCGTCGTCGACATCGCTCGTAGCCACCGCCACAGCCTTGGGCTTTCGTGGGATCAGCGTCCCCAAGCGGAGCTCGTGCTTCGCCTGCGACTCCGTCAGCGACAGCGTCGTGCCGACACCCGTGTTGCGGTGCCCGGCGACGATACGCCCCGCCTTTTCGGTGATGATGTAATCCTGCATCATTTCCTCCTGATCAGCCCGCGGCGCGGACCATGGATGACCCTGTGACGATCGGATGAAGTCCGGCCGATGACCCGTATTCGACCAGGACTAAATCGCCGATGCGGGCGACTTCGGGCCCATTTTCATCGCCAAGATCGACTTTTGGGCTTTTCACCAGAACCTCGAGCGACTCGACCTCGGCCTTGCCCTCTTCCAGTCTCAGCCGGGTCTCGCCTTTCGACGCGATCAACGCTTCCGGCGTCAGCGAAATGGTCCATCCTTCGAACGTGACGACATGCTCGTCCTCACGATCCGACGGCGAGGCATTCTCACTCCACCAGTGCAGCGGCCGCGCCGTGCCCTGACGGATGTCGCCCGCCGCCGACACGATCTCCATCTGCTGCCCGACGCTCGGCGACGAGTGCAACTTCAAGGCGCCGGCCGTCTGCGCGTATGGAACCCAAGGCGAAAGCACGTCCGCACCGTCGGCGTCCTTGCCGATGATGAGCCGCGTAATGCCCTTCGCTGCGTCGACCTGCGAAACCCTTCCCTTCCACTGCGCGCCGGCAATCCGGCGTTCCATGTCGGAGACGCGAGCGAAAAGCGCGCGGAAGAGGTCGGCGGCGGTAGTCACGGGATCGGCCCCACTTCCCCGTCAATCTCGACATCTTCGAGTTCGGCCGCCTCGCCAGTTTCCGTCGGGTCCGCAGGCGCAAACCCGAGGCTCCGGATCGCGCCCTCGGTGAGCGCCATCTGAGCCTGTGCGACCCGCCATGATGGCAGATCAGAGGGGGACTCGATCGCGGCCTTCACCATGTCATGCAGCGGCGCCGCAGCCGGATCGTCCTGCATCGCGGCCAGGAGATCAGCCCACCCGCCGATCGCAGCGACGCCGTGATCAGGATCTCCAACGGTCTCAAACTGGACCCGGTATTCTTGGGCCGGAATGCGCAGTCCGCTCTCCCATTCGACCAGGATCGGCTTTGACTCCGCTTCCCGGACACTGACCACGAGCTTCTCATAGACCTTCCGCCACGGGCCCTCACCGAAGAGCAGAGCCGCGTGGATCTGGCGCGTGACGAGATCCAGATACGCGGCGCCACCTGCGTCTCGAGCCTCGAAAACGACCGTGTTGCCGTCCTCGCTCACCTCCACCTTGGAGGGGCTGAGATAGATGAAAAACATCATGTCGATCTGCCGACGGCTGCCATTGAGGCTTCGCCCGCCCACATCGTCCACTTTCTCGCTGTTCGTGTAGACCGCGATCATCGGTCTTTGCTGCTCACCGGCATTGGCGAGAATTTGATCGGTTGGGTCGACAGGCGAGTTCAAAATGCGGCCGTCAGCCCAAGTCCGGTTCGCCAGCAGCCGCGTGACCGCCAGCCTCAGAGCGAAGGACACCATGCTCATGAGAGCGGCACGCAACGACAGACCAAGCGCCCGATGCCGTCTGGCTCGACCGTCACGACCTGGAAAACGGGCTTCCCGGGGCGATCTTCGGCGCGGATATGATCCTTGGCCCTCGGCCAAGTCGCCGGCAGCCCCAGAGCGGGCACGCGGTAAGAGATGTGGACCTTTTCCCCGTCGACCTCCGGGCGGTGCCCGTCATACTGACGCTTTTCCTTTGCGCGCGCGATTTCGGGGTTGAAATCGACGATCCCTTGAATGTCCCGCTCTACGCGAGATGCGTCCGCCCCGCCGGCCACGAACTCTCCCGCAACGCGCGGAATGAGCCTCGTGGTCTCGGCGTGCAGCGAATCGACGACCACGGAGGCCGCCGACTCGAGCTGGGCGAACGGTGTTGGCATGATCGGCGCTCCGATCAGGTCCGGCGAGCGCCGAAGAGCGACCCGGGGCGGAGACAGATCGACAGCGAGTTCATCTGGACCTCGCCGTGGATACCCTTTCCGTTCTGCATCGGGAACTGCTTGGCGTAGAGGCGCTGGCCGGGCGTGTTGACGGTCTCGATGTAATCCGCCGGGGCGTCATACGTCTTGAAGAGGCCGTCGACGCCGAGCGGGAAGAAGCGCGCCTTGTCGGTGTTGACCCCGATATTGACCATGTTCTGATCGCCGATCGCGCCGTAGTTTTCCCAGACGATCCCGCCGAATTCGAACATCGGATTACTCGACCGGTTTTTGCCGACATAAGATTCGCGGAGGATCTGCGCTTCGTTCCAGCCCTTGTAGGTTTCGCGGACCTCTTTGTGCTGGAGCAGATCGTCGAAAAAGTTGTCTCCGACGAAGGCATGCACCGAGTCGAACGGCGTCGCGCCCAAGCGCTTGCGCATGGTGCGGATCACCTGAGTGCAGCGCTTGCGCAGAATGCCGTCCACGGGAGAGGCGGCGTCGAGATCGAAATCAACCTCCGTCTCCTGCGTCACGCCAAACTCGGTGAAGAGGTTCAGCGAGGACGAGTCGGCGTAGGTAATGACGCCGGTGATGGCGCCGAGCCGGGCGTGCTCTTCGGTCAGGTCGAAATCGACGAGATTTGGCTGCATCTTCTGCATGAAGATGCCCTGAACCGTCTGGAGCGCCGTAGTGCTGCCAAACGCACGCACTCCCTGCACCTCATCGGCCATGACGGCGAAGTCACGCTCGAAGTGTGGAATCGAGAGGGGGCGGAGGCTGCGCTTCGGGTAGTCGCGGGTCTCGCCGGGGCCGCCGCGAGGGGACGGAGAGACGAGCTTGAGGATCTCGCCCACGCGCTCGATCGAGATCGTCGTCGTCGAGACGGCATTCCGCGAGAAGAGCCCCAGTTCTGCGATGCGCCCGGGCTTGTAAAAGGTATCCCGGAGCGCGTCCGTCAACGAAGTGACGCTAAAGGCATCATCGTTGAAGATGTCGAGCATCGTGTTCATAGTTTCCGCTCTCCCTTAGCGAACGATGATGCCGACGGCCGCAAGCTGAGCGTTCTTTGCAGCCCGCTTAGTCGCGTCATCGACAGACGTGTGATAGGTGAGCACGTTGCCGTTGACCTCGGCATCGCGCGTGATCGCCGCCACAGCGACGTCGCCGGACGTGGCGTCAACTCCGTAGAGCAGGAGCGCCACGGCGACCTGCTGCCCGACGTCGGGGTCAGCAGCCGCGTTGATCGACGCGGTGAACTTCCCGGCGTTTGCCCCGCTCGTGAACCTGCCGAGCACGGTGCCCGGCGCGAGGACGCCCGCCCCGGACGCGATGACAATGGCGTCACGCGACCGGGAGCCGGTGGCTTCCGTGAGCAGGAACTCGCCAGGATGGCGGCCCTCAGTAAAAACCGTCATGGCTCAATTCTCCCATTGAGCTGCTTCGAGCAGCGAGCTGTTACGAGGCGGTGCGGAGACCGGCGCGCGCCTTGGCCTTGTCCCAGCCGGCGGTCGCGTCCGCGCCCTTTTCAGGGGGCACGATGCCGGTGATTGCGCCGGCCTCCGTCTTGCGGGCGAGGTATTCCTGCTCCCGCTCCTGCGCCGTTGGCGCTGCCGGCGCGGAGGCCTTGGCGTCGGCCTTCGCCACACCGAGGATCGCCTTCGCCGCGTCGGCGTCGAGATCGGTGCTGAACGCGAGGTGGTTGGCCAACGTGGGGAGCGCCTTGGCGTCGTCACAGGCCAGGATGCCCGTCACGCGCGCCTGATACGCCGCCTTCGCGTCGTCGCGAGCCTTCGCCACGGCGCTGTCGATGTCCGCCTGCGAGAACCCTGCAGCCGGCGCGTTGGTGGTGTCGCTCATCGAATATCCTCCAGAGCGTTGCTGAAAGCGGTTCGCACCGCTGCGGTTCGAAAGCGCCGCAAGGACGCCTTCGAAGGTTCCGATGCGATCGGCCATGCCGAGGGCGATGGCGTGCGCCCCCACCTCGACACCGCCGCGCCCGTATTTGGTTGTGACGACTTCGGCCTTGACGCCGCGGTATTCCGCGACGGCGGCGATGAAGACCTCGGCGAGAGCGTCGATCGTCCGCTGCATCCCCTCGCGGCCCTCGGCCGAT
Organism: Salinarimonadaceae bacterium; assembly: GCA_007693435.1. Classification (GTDB taxonomy): domain Bacteria; phylum Pseudomonadota; class Alphaproteobacteria; order Rhizobiales; family Beijerinckiaceae; genus Saliniramus. The sequence goes on from REDO01000158.1 coordinate 22,468, forward strand.
GACAGGCTCTGGTTCTTGTTCGGGGTCTGCGACGAGACGAATTCGATCTTCTTGATCCCGCGCTTCTCGTCGCGGGCCTCCTCATCGATCACGGCCATGTAGACGCCGATCGAACCGAGGATCGCAGAGTCGGAAATCACGATCTCATCGGCCGCAGCCGCCAGCCAGTAAGCTGCCGAGGCGCCGGTGCCCCCGATGTATGCCGTAATGGGCTTCTTGCCGCGGACGTCGAAGATGGCCTTCGCAAGTTCGTCCGTGCCGTTGGCCTGCCCGCCAGGGCTGTCGATGTTGAGCAAAATCGCCTTCACGGACGGATCGTCCACGGCGGCCTGCAGATCTCGACGGATGATGTCGTAGGACGTAGCCCCAGAGATCTCGGTCATCATGTTCGCGCGGCGGAACATCGGCCCGATCATGCTGATGATCGCAACGCCATCACGCCGCGTGGCCTTTTCCGCCCGCGCCAGCGACATTCCCCGATACGCCTCGAGCGCCTCCGGAGAGGTCTCATGTTCGCGAGACGCGATCGTATGGACGCGCGAGATCCACTCCGGGAGCATCGCCCAAGGGGCGCTCTCCACGGCTTCAATGACCGTCATCGCTGTTCCTCTGAACTATCGCCGGCGTGCGCCGGCCGTGATGGCGAACCGCCTGCGCGGTGTGCCGTTCTTCTCGGCGCACTCGCTCTCGAGCTGCGCGATCACCGCGCGCAGGGCAGAGACCTCGCCCTTGTGGAACCAGACATCGCGGTCCCGGAAGGTGACCTTTTGCGTCGACGCCCCGGCGACGAGCTGCATGTATGCGGGGCGGAGCGCGGCCAAGGCGGCGCAGGGGTCGTAATCGACGCCCCCGAAGATCGCTTCAAAATCAATGGCCATCATTCGTCCTGGGGCTCGGTGTCGCCCGTTGTGCGAACTCCGCCGCTGCGCTTGGTGCCCTTCGGACTGGCGCCAGGCCGCTTCGGATCCTTCTTCTCGCTGGAGTCGCCGCCCTCGGCGTCCCGCAGGCTGGCCTCGACGCCGCCGGGCACCTCCATGATGTCCTTCGGGGCCCATGGATCCGGCAGGCCGTGCTTGATGGCGTAAGCCTTCTCCCGCGCCCTCTGGCGCATGTCGTCATCCCAATCGCGCCCATAGGAGGAGGAAATCTCCGCGAGGGTGATGACGCCCATCTCTTTCATGACCTCGAAGGCGCGAGCCGTCTTGAAGTCGTCCGCCTGCGGCTGAGCAGGGCCGGTCCACTTCGCGCGAGACGCCGCGGTCTTGTTGGCGAGATAGCCCGGGAGCCCCCCGGGGAATTCAAGGCGTCCGGTCCCGATCGCCTCTTCCAGCACCGTCTCATAGGCGGACTGCGAGAAGGGCACGATGATGTTCGTGCGCCGTTTCATCACCGTGAGCCACTCAATCGCGCCAGCCATGCGAACCGACGAATAGGTCGCCCCGCGGTAGTCGCCTGTCGCTGCCTCGTAGGTCACGCCGGCGCCGCGCGCCACTTCTCGCAGCAGCCACGACATGAACCCGTCGTATTGCTGCCCGGGCTGCTTCGCCTCGGTGAATTCGAGGGTGTCGTTCGGGAACATATGAGCGATCCGACCGTGCTGGGTCAGGTCGATCTTGGCCCCGTCATACCACTGCTCTTTCGCCGCCGCGAAGCCATTGAGGTTGAGGACGCCCTCCTTCTCCATTCCATCCTTCTCGGTCATGAGACCTTCGAATGCGGAGATCCCGCTGATGTCGCTGCGGATCGTAGCGGCGAAGATCGTTTGGATCATCGCGCTCGTCAGCGTCGCATCGGCGTATTGATCAATCTGGCGGATGACCTTCAGGACCGGCGCCAGAGGAGACACGCCCCGCGTCGTGTTGATGGACGGGGCGAAGACGTGCACCAGGTTCGGGCGGCCGTCGCGATCACGCGCCTGCACCCTGACCTCGCGATGCCCAATGAAAGGGTCAGGCTGATGGATCAGATAAGAGAGCGGCGCACCGTAGCCGTCGACCTCTACACCTTGTATGACCCGGTTCCCCTCGTTCCGATCGATGATCCTCGACGGCTCGAGCAGGAGCATCTTCGTGTTCCACCGCCCCCACGGCCGTCGAAGGAGCGGCGTCGACGCAAGCACTTCGCCGAAGGCAATCCATGAGCGATACGCGGCCTGCTGCATCTGACCGAATGTCATCCGGCAGCCGGCGTCGCATTCCGCTAAATTGTCGGCCCAATCCTGCCAGACATTTTCCGCCTTCGACGTCCACTCATTCGTGTAGTCGTCGCTCCACCCCAGCGCCTCCTGATCGGCGCGCGCGGCGAGCCGAAGCCCGGATCCGACCACGAACGATTCAGATACGTCGACTGCCCCCGCGAGGAAGCCGGAGTTGTGGATTGCATCGATCGAACGCGCCGCCGCCTTCGTCCATGCGACCTGCGAGTCCTTGTAAGCCTCGCGCAGCGCTGGGTTCCACGACGCCAGAAAGGGGCTTTTATCGTTGCCGTGAAAGTATGCGGCCGACGGCTGAGCGTCGCGGGCACTCCCCGCCTTGACGCGATAGCGCGGCTTCGGCGCGACGGGCTGGGCAACCATACTCGCTCCTTAGCCGTGCAACCGCGACACGCGGTCCTTGAGTTTCACTCGCTCGTCCGGCTTCCCGGTGAGCTGCTTCTCGCGCCGTTCAAACTCGAACCGACACAGGTGCTTCGCGGCGATCGCGTAGACCGTGCAATCCAACGCTTCGGCCTGGCGACTGCCGACCCGGACGAAGTCCTTCGTAGGGCGGCCCTTCGGATAAGTGACGACGAGCCGCTCCGCAGTAAGCTGCCGGAACCACTCCTCCTCGAGGACGTCGGAGAATCGGAACGCCCCGGGCTTGCCTCTCTCGAGACCCAGAGACGTCGCGATATCCGTCTTCACCTGGATGGTGCCCACGTTGTAGAGAGCGGCGCCGCTCAGCCGGCGGCGACGCCCCTTCGAAAGCTTGATGACCGGATGAGCCCCGGCAACGCCCTTGATCGCCACGATCTTGCGGTTCAGGCGCGGGCCGCAGAAGTCGTAGACCTGCTGCGTCCGATTTCCGTCACCGGAGTCGACGCACGCTGCGTCGATACCGATCTCGCCGCCCAGCGGGTGCTTCCACCGCGTCGCGAGCAACGCGTCGACGTCATCCCATGTCGATTCGAGCGTCGTGGCGCCCCGGACGATCTGGTGCCCGAGGATCCAGCGCTGGCCGTCTTCCGACCAGCCCATGAGCGTGATTTCGACGCGGTCGATCTGCACGTCGCAGCCGGCCGTGATGTAGAGCACCTCCGGAGGGATATCCTCCCGCCACCGTGACTTGTCCTGATCCCATTCGAGCCCGAACGGCTCGATCCGCGCGATAAGCTGGTTCTCGTCGACGCCCATGACGTCGGTCGACCAGACCTTCCCGAGCACCGTGTTGCAGAAAACCTGCTCATCAGCCGGCCCGCCGCGCTTCGCAGCGAGATATTCCTGTGCGAGCTTCCCCCACGACGCGTTCGCGAAGAGCGAGATCAGCGCCGACATCCGGAAGCCAGCGTGCCCCTTCACATGAGGGGCCGTGGCCCGCCACTCGCCCGCCGCGATCATCGCAGGCTTGTCGCGCTCTTCGATCACTCCGCCGCACGACGGGCACGCAGCGTAAGCCTCTTCCGGCGCGCCCTTGGGCCAGTCGATATGCTCCCAGAGCAGTTCGAACGGTGTCGCGCAGTGCGGGCACGGGATCTCGAAGACCCGCTTGTCCGATTCCTCATATCTCTTGGCGATGATCGACGTCGCCTCATCCGTCGGCGTCGATCCCGCGACGATCTTGCGATCCGGAAAGGACGTGGTCCTCTTCTCGGCCAGCTTGATCGGGTCGCCTTCGCTTGTCGTCTCCATGCCGTCGACTTCGTCGCACAGCAGCACCTTCGCGGTATGCCGGCGCAGGTTACGCGGCGCCCTGGCCGAGATGACCTTCAGCGAGCCGCCCCCGAGGAGCGCCCGTTGCAACAGCGTGTTACGCCCGTCGAACCGGCCGACACGCATGAGCCCCTTCAGAGCCGGCGTGTCCCGGAACGCCGGGTCGATCTCGTCGACCACAATCCCTCGAGCATCGTCGTCCGTCGGCATCAGCAGCAAGATCGGGCCCGGATCATTCGCCGCGATCGCCCCGATGGCCGCGACCAGCGACACCGTGTAACCGGTCCTAGTGCTCTTGATCACGGACACCCGCTCGATCAGCGGGTCGCCGATCGTATCGAGAATGCCTCTCTGCGGCTTCCAAGGACGGAACCTGCCAGGCTGCGCCGAATTCCCGGTAAGCCGAAAATTCTTCTCCGCCCATTCCGAATACTGCAGGACAGGCGGCGGCCGCAGCGCGGAGGCGACTGACCTCCGCAGGCTCTTCAGCGCCGCCGTAGCCATCTCTACGCCTTCACCAGCTCACGAGCCTCGGCGCCGACGACGCCAGCCTCGACTTCCTCGGCCATCGTCTCGAGCACCTCGCGGCACAGGAGCTTCAGCACCTCGCCATCGTGCGGCGTCAGATGCGGGATCGTCGACCGGGCCCGCCCGGGGATCGATAGCACCGACGCCTTGAACTGCCGGGCGATCGCAGACCAAGCCTCCGACACCTCGTCCAGCGTCAGCACCTCGCCGGACAACTGCGCCAGCTTGATCTCCTGGATCCGCCGGTTGATGACTTCACTCTTCGCTCGCTCATCCGCGAGTGAGGAGCCGCTCTCCGTCGCGTGGCCCGCCGCACGCTGCTGCAGGTGCTTGCAGTAGGCATTGACGCTCGGCAGCGTCTCGAACCGGCCGCGCTGCGTCGCCTTGGGGAAGATGCCCCGCGCCGCATAGTCACGCACCGCCCGAACCGAGATGCCCAGAAGAAGGGACAGATCAAGCGCCGAGCAGGTCGGGGAGATCCATTCTCCGCCGACCGTAACGCCCTTGCCTTTTCGCGCCACAGGAGCCTCTCAAAGACCGAGCGCGATCCCGACATGCCGCAAAACGCGGCGCGTCATGTCCATCTCTGCATACCTGATGGCGCCGGGAGCCGTGCTCTTGCCCTTGTCCGCCAACTCGTTCGCCAGCACCGGACCCGACAGCATCTTGAGAGGATGCCGCCCGTCGGACTTACGAATGAAGACCTTGCCCTTCGCGACGAACGCGCCGCTGTAGGTCTTGCGCCGGTTCCAACCCGTCGCCTCGGCGCCCCTCATCGAACTCACGGCCCCGCCGCGCCAGCCCGGCGTCAGGTCTCGCACCCACGACGGAGCGCCATACTCATGCAGTCCGATCGCCTTGTCGGCGACGGTAACGCGCGCCTCCATCGTATGAGCCGGCCGGGCCCGGGCGACCTTCGTGACGCTGGAGACGCGGCCACGAGGGACGCCCGTCATCCGCACCATCGACGTCACCGCCTGTCGGCGCTGCTCCTGCGCATGCTCATTCAAGCCCTGCGCCGCAGCCTGTCGCATCATCGGGCTATCGAGCCGCGCGACGAACCGGAAAATCTCGCTGTTCCGGTCGATTTCAACGCGCACTCGCATGTGCCGATTTCCCTTATACTATTAGGGGCCAATACCGCGCCGCCTCGGCGCCCTCAAACCCGGCTCGTGATCATCGCGAGGATCTCACGCGCACTGGTGCGATAGGTATCCGCCATATGACGGCCATGCTCATCGGAGCCGAGCACATCAGGGTCGCAGCCGATGTCATCCAGTAGCCGCGCGCAGGCCACGCGAAGCGCCATCGACTGCGCCGTATTGAGCCTCGCGCCATTGATCTCAACGCGAGCTTCGCCGGATCGCTCGTTCATGGCAGGGCTCCTGGAATGCGGGCGCAAAGCCACACCATCTCGCCTTGTCCATTTTTCGGGACAAGTGACGGATGAAGCCCTTTGCGAGAATAACTTGCGTTTAAACGGGGGCGTCGGTGCTTCGCGCACGCCCGGCCCTCCGATACGGTCCCTATGTCCCTTATTCTAGACGCATAGAGCGGCCTGGGCTCGCATGTCTGGCCTGATGCGCGCCGGGCTGGCCTCTCGAGTGGCGGGCGCTGGCGGCGCTCTCTGGCCTCTGGCCTATCCCGGTCGCCCTCTGTGCTCGAGCTGTCGCCCGATCGGACGCGGCGAGCCCATGCTAGCGGCTTATGAGGCGATCTATGCGGGAAAGTGCCAGGCTGGGCAACCGGGCCGATGCATTAGGCGAGCGTCTGATATGTTAGGCGTATCGGGGCGCGGTCTATGTCATGGGGAGGGAGAGAGGCGGAGAGGGCGCGGGAGCTGGGCGAGCCGGCGCGGTTTGGATTGCGCGCTTGCGATGCCTGGGCTTGCGCTTTGATCGCTCGCGCCTGGCTCTTCGGGTTTGCCTCTTGCGGCCTCCCCTATCTGGGCTGGGGAGCGGCCCGAAAAAGATTGCGCGTCGTGTCGATTTTGTTTGACGTCGCGCCGAATATGCCTATTATATTAGACAGATCGGAAGCGCAAGCGAGCGCACCGGCGGACACCCAAAGCGGCGCAATCGGGCGCCTTGGAGACGGGCTATGATTATCACTGGAACACGCGCGACGCGGGCGACGCTTTCGCCGACGTACTGGCATGGCGACTACGCGGCCTACCGCAACGCTGGCGGCTTCATACTCGCCTACATCCCGACGCGCGAAAGCGTGTTCTTTCAGCCGGGCGACGAAGCCGCAGCCTTTGAAGAAGTCGCCGACGCGGCGATGGCGCTTTGCGCGGACGATGACGACACTTTCGCGTGGCACAACGCCATGGGCAACTATCTGGACTTCATGGTTTCGCCCGATGAGGCAGGCGGCGCGCCGTCGTCCGATGGCGGTTTCTTCGCACTTTTCGCGGGAGGCTGATATGCGCGCCGCTATGATCGCCCTCGCCTTTTCGGCCGCATGCGCCAGCTCTGGCGCCCTCGCTGGCGACCGTGTGGGAGGCTTTGCCTTCGAATGCCGGACGGATTCGGAATGCGCGGCGGAAGCGCACGCGGCCGGCCTTCCCGCCCTCTACATGGAAGCGCCGCGCGAGGCGTTGGCCCGCGAGTGCGCGGACGGCGACCGGACGGCGTGCCTCTACCTCTCCAGATTTTGACGGGAGAAACCGCCATGAAAACGGTTTTGCACATTCAATGCGCATCGCCGAACGGCGAGACGGGAACATTCCTCGCGAACCGAGAAAAGGGGAAGCCCCTGCATTCTGGGGCGCTTCAAAGCCCCGTTTTTGCCGATTTGGTCGCGCTTTCAGAGTGGGCAAGGGCGAACGGCTGGGCTGCGATGGCCCATGACCCGGACTGGCCGACGGGCGTTTACACTCGAAGCCCTTCCCCACAAGGCGCAACGGCGAGCCCGATTTCCATCGTTCCAGAGCGCGACGAATTTTTGTCCGTTCGCCCGGCTTGGGCGGCGCCCGATGAAACCCGTTTCGTCCACTGCGAAGAAGACGATGCGGAGATATGGGCGGTTTATGGCCCGGACGGACTTATCGACGACTTCCCGTCGCGCGCCGACGCCGAGCGGTTCGTTTCGACGCTCTGCCCTGCTTGACGTTTCGAAGCGCGCCCCACGCGGGCGCGTCACGAAGTGCCAACGCTTCCCCTGCGCAATCGAGCGCACAACGTGAGGAGATATTGCCATGTTCTCGACCTTCGCAACCGCCACGCGCGAGCCGTTTTCGAAGCGTGAGCCCGGGCGCGTCCGGCGCGATACCCGCCGCGCGCGCATCGCCGCAAAGCGGGCCTTTCTCGCTTCCTGAATCCTTTCCAGCGAGCGCAATCGAGCGCACCAATCCGGAGAAACGATCATGTTTTGTGTCGATATCACGCGCGACGGCGAGCACGTCGAATCGGTCGCGGAGAAAACCGAGGTAGAGGCGCGCAACGCGGCCTTCTACCGGCTCATGCGGTTGCAGGGGAATTCAACCGATTACGCCATGCAGCATGGAGGATGGGCCATCGGCGCGGCTTATCCGGTAAAGTTGAAAATGATCCAGGGAACGGCTTACTTTCCAAGCTGGGCGGCGGCGGAAATCTATTATCAGCCCTACGAGTCCGGGAACATCTCGGAGCGTGTGCGGGAGAAAGTCCGCGCCGGCGAAATCTATATCGACAAGCCGCCGACGAAGCCGGGCGAAGTCGCGCACATTGACCAGAAAGAGAAGCGCTTTTTCGTCACGATCTACGAGCGGGAGAGTGAGGCAGAGCGAGTGCGCGCTTATGTCGGCGTCGATGGCGTCACCTATCGACTATTGATCGAGCCCGTTGCGATCGAGATCACGCGCCGCGAGGGGCCAACATACCGCATCGACAAGACCCACAAGGCTAAACGCTGGGCCGAATGTTGGGGAATTCTCCGCATGGAAGCCGCGACCGCGCCAGAGGGTGGCGGATACGATAAACACGATTTCGTCGTGACATTCGCGGACGGCTTCACCTACCGCGGGCGCTATGATTTGAAGCATTGGCGCGAAGACTCGTGCGACCTGGCTGCGCATTGCCGGCAATCCCTCCAGTGGCTTGCGAGAGACGACAGGGCTGCGGCCCTGTCGGGAATCGATGATGTCGAGACTGCGCGCCGCCTTCTGCAAACGCATGATTTCGGCCAAGGGCGTGTTTTGCCTCCTGAAGGCGCGGCCGTCGAGATCGTTCGGAATTATCAGACAAACCCGCTCACGTCTGAAGAGGTGAAGGCGCGCTACAAATGAAGCCCGAAAGCGAGCAAGTAAATTCCGGCCCGTGCGGCCGAGATTTCTCCTGATGGTGAGGGTCAGTCATGACAATAGTTTCCATTTGCCTTGACGTTAATGACGAAAATGAACTTCGTCGCGCCGCATATGCTCGGGCGGGAGAGCAGGGATTGCGCGCAAGAGAATATACGCGCGTCCGTAAAGCAAATCCTGGTGGAGAAGTTTCCGCCGATCTAGTCATGATGCTGGATCCCGGGTATTTGCCTGGCTGCGAGATTTGCGAAACTACAGTGGAGGGCTGAGTTATGCCCAGCTATACAATCCGAATCCGCATAACGGCTATTTCCGAATATCGTGTAGATGCGGACGATTTCACCAGCGCCGCTCGGAAATACGAACTCGCCGAAGGCTATTGGGCGGGCGAATGCATCGAAAATTCGGAGGCGCTCGCCGTCATTTCCGATGCCGATGGCTCCGAGCGCGAATTTTCCGAATGTCTCGGAGCGGAGGGCGCGGCGCAATGAATCGTTTTCTTCTGGAGGCATTCCGCGACGCTCTCGCGCTCGCCTTCCTTGTCGCAATCGTGGCGCTCGGCGCCGTAGCAATGGGAGCCTGACGCCATGCCCGGGAAATCTCAACCTCAATATTCCATCATCGCGACGGCTCGATGCCGGACGCATCCACCCGGGACCGTGATTGTTTACACCGGACCGCGCGCCAGCGTTGCGCGCGGCTGGCGGGTGCTTTCGCGCTACAAGGGAGCCTGAACCATGTCGGAACTTGACGAACGCGCAGCGCAGCACAAGCCGCCAGAAGCGAAGAGCCCGAAACGGTTTTACGTCTCCATCACTTGGGAGGATTGGCCGAATGCGGGTAGTTTCGGCGACGTTGTTTTCGCTGACGACGCCGCCCACGCGGAGGCCGTCGCGCGCTGGAAAATGGCGACAGCTCGCGCCGAGGAGGACGGGTGCGACGCATACGACGTGATCAGGCTGCATGGCGACGACTGGCACGTCGTCGATTGCTTCGCCCTGGACGATTTCATTCGCGAGCATGCGCCGTCTATGATCCACCTGGCCGCCTATGAGGGCGACGCCGGCCCATACGCTGCGGCCTTCAGCACGCGGGCGCTTGCCGAATCCTTCGCGGCCACGGTCGCGGGGACTGTAATTGAAACCGCGATAGACGTGCATCGCGTCGACGCCTGATCTACGCGGTCTCACTCCATGCGCCGGGCTCGTATCCGGCGCATGCGGGGAGATCGTCCCAAACCCGCGCAATCGAGCGCACTAGGAGGAATCATGAGAGCATTTAAGCAACTGACGCGATGCGGCCACATCTACAAGAAAGGTCGCGAAATCGCCCTAGACCCGGCGGAGTATTTGACGGGCTCAGAGAAGATCGTGGAAACGCGAGACTTGCCTGGGTTCACCCATGACGGCGTCACCTACGAGTCGCATCATTTCTACATCCATTTTTGCCGATATGAGCGCGACGGCCGTAATCCTTCCGCCAATCCATCAACACGGCGCTTTTCTTCCGTTCTGGTCATCGTGAACCATGGCGGCGGGTGGGAGGTTTGGAGCGGAGATTACATGCTTGCCGCCGCTCTCCATCGCTACGGCGACGACAACATGGGCGCTTTTTGGCTTTGCTGGTATCTGCTCGACAGCACAAAAGAGGCGCTCCACGTGGGCCGGCATGAGGCCAGTCGGGAGTATCGGCAAGCCTTCGCGGAAGGCCGCTTGAAAAAGCGGAAATTGCCTCGACAGAATTCCGTCAAAATCTGGATCGAGCCGCCCGCGACCGTCGAGGCCGTCGCGTAATCCATCCCTGAATTTCCACGCGCAATAGAGCGCACCAGACAAGGAGACCACAACCATGCAAGCTATCCAGACCGTCGAGACTGTCACCACGCTTTCCGCCCTCCTGCCGCGCGCCGAATTCCGTAGCGCCCTGGCGATCGTTTCCAAGGTCGCCGATAAGCGCCCGCGAATCCCGATCCTCTCTCATGTCTCGCTGCGCTGGGATGATGCGGGCATGTCGGCCTCGACCACGGACCTTGATCTTTACGTGACCGCGCGCATTCCAGGCGCTGCGTCTGACCGGGCTTTCAACGCCGTTCTGCCAGCGCACGCGCTGAAGGATATGGAGACGCGAGCGCCGGCGACGGACCATGTTTCGATGGACATTCGCGGCCATGATGCGCCCGCCATCCTCGATTTTGAGGGCCTGCGCGCTTCCATGCCTGGGCTCGATCCGTCGGATCTTCCCTCCTACGAATTCGGCAAGGCTGGCGCTCGCGTCGAGATCAGCGCCGCCGATCTTCGCGACGCGCTCCAACGCGTCATGTTCGCGGTTTCGAAAGAGGAGGTTCGTTACTACCTCAACGGCGTTTATATGCAGCCGGCACGCCGCGAGCGGGGAGCGGGCGGCCCCGTCGGGCTCCGATTCACGGCGACCGATGGTCATCGCCTCTCCAACATGTTCGTGGGCTGCGATCCAGGCGCCGTCCGCTGGAACCTCCGTAGGCAAGGCGGCGCCGTCGCGCAGGGCGTGATCATTCCGCTAAAGGCTGCGGCTTTCGCCCTCTCGCTCCTGAAGGCCAAAACAGCGCCGGAGACGGTTTCTATGCGCCTGAATGCGCGTTTCATCGAAATCAAAATCGGGCTTGTCGATATCGTATCGAAAACCATCGACGGGACGTTTCCCGATTACGCGCGCGTCGTCCCCGTCAGCAATCCGCACCGGATGGTGATCGGGACGGAGCCGTTGGCGCGAGCGATCGAAGCCGTCTCCTGCATTTCGTCGGAGCGCGGCCGCGCGGTCAAGATGAGCCTCTCCAGAGACTCGCTCCGCTTGACGGTGAACAATCCCGAGATGGGCGCGACCGAAATGGACGTCGCATGCGCCTACGATGGCCCGCCCATGTCGATCGGCTTCAATGCAAAATATGTCCTCGACATCCTCGGCTCCCTCGCATCGGAGACGGTCGCGATCGACTTGGCGGACCATATGAGCCCGGCGCTGATCACGGACCCGGCGACGCCTGGCGCGAAGTGCGTCCTCATGCCGCTGCGCATCTAGGGCGCCATGGGGAGGCGCTTTGCGCGTCTCCCTTCCCTGCCCGCGCAGAGCGCCCTATGGCCGTCACGCGCCACGGGAGGGCTTGCACGGGCCAAATTCCCGGCGACCATCGGGACACGAAACACGAAAGGGGAAGCGCATGCCTCGTCGCTGGGATTACAGGCGGATGACGCCTGACGAATTGTCGACCGCTCTCGACCGCCTCGACATGACTGCCGACGAGCTGGCGAAGCACGTCGGGAGCGCCCGGGAGCGGGTTATCCGGTGCCTCAAGGGGCAAGAAGACATTCCGCCGTCCACGTTCCTCCTGTGTCGCCTCTGGCTCGACGTGCCTGGCGCGCTGGAGCTGACGCGGGACCATACCGACCATTTCGCCACACGGCGCACAGAGGAGAATTGAATCATGATGGACTTTATCGACGACGACACGCTTTCGCCCGAAACGACCACGTCCGATCCGATCTACAAGCGCGACAGCGCCGGCAAGATCCGGACCTGGGCTTACGAGATCCGCGGCGCGCAGTGGCGGACAATCGCCGGCCTGCTCGACGGGAGCCCCGTCGTCTCCGGTTGGACGACGTGCACGGCGCGGTCGCAGGAGACCGACGAACTACAGGCGCGATTCGAGGCGGAAGCCGAGAGGGCGAAGAAGCTCGCCCGCGACTACCGCTCGAGCCTCGATCTGGTCGACGTCCCCCGGGCCTCCACGATCCGGCCGATGCTGGCGCAGAAATACGAGACGTTCCCGGGGCCGTGCTACTCGCAACCGAAGCTCGACGGCGTCCGCTGCATCGCGACCGCAACCGGCCTCTGGACTCGGCAGGGGAAGGCGATCACGGCATGCCCGCACATCGAGGACGCGCTCGCGCCGATCTTCGCGCGCCATCCGGAGGCGATCTTTGACGGGGAACTCTACAACCACGCCATGAAGGACGATTTCAATGCGATCGTCAGCCTGGTCCGCAAGACGAAATCGGCGGATGACGATATCCGCGAGGCCGCCCGCCTGGTGCAATTCCACGTCTACGACATGCCGAGCGCGGAGAGATTCGGGGCTCGCGTCGCATACCTCTTTGAACTGCTGAGCGCGATCAAGAATCGGTCGCTGCTGTTGGTCGATACCGATGGCGTTCGCGACGGCGCGGATCTCGATCGGCTCTATGGCGAGTATCTCGAAGATGGCTATGAGGGACAGATGGTCCGCCTCGATGGCCCCTATGAGGAGAAGCGCTCCAAGCTGCTCCTGAAGCGCAAGGAATTCCAGGATGCGGAGTATCCGCTCCTGCGCATCGAGGAGGGCGCCGGCAATTGGTCCGGATACGCCAAGCGCGCCGTGCTCGCGCTCCCCGACGGGCGCGAATTCGGCGCCGGCATCAAGGGCAATCAGGAATTCTGTCGCGCCCTCCTCCATGACGACAACGGCCATACTCACGCGACGGTGCGCTTCTTCGCCCTCACGCCTGATGGGGTGCCGCGCTTCCCCGTCGCTGTCGATTTCTTTTCAGGCGATCGCGGCTGATCGCGCCGAACAGGAGGATCGAACCATGGCAAAGGAATTCGCTTTCGACGTGAAACTGTGGGCCGTCGTGCGCTGCACGGCGCCAGACGAGGCGACCGCCCGCACGTTCGTGCGAGAGGCCGTCGACTGTCTCGACATCGGCACCGTGATCGAGCGCGACGGGTGCAATCTCACGCTGACGGAAGCGAGCGCCGAGGGCGATCTCGATCTCGTCGAGATTGACGGCGAGGCCGTATGATGGCGGGCACGATCGACATCGGGCAGACCGGCGACGGACGGCGCGTGTCGCTGCAACTCCGCTTCGCGAACCGCCACGGGCTCATCACCGGCGCGACCGGCATGGGCAAGACTGTGACGCTCCAGCGCATCGCGGAAGGCTTCTCGCGCGCCGGCGTGCCGGTCTTCGCGGCCGACGTGAAGGGCGACCTCTCCGGCATCGCTGCGGCCGGCGATCCCGATGGCAAGGCTGCGGCGCGAGCCCGCGAGCTGGGCGAGCCGTTCACGCCGGCCGCTTTCCCGGTTCGCCTCTGGGACGTCTTCCGTCGCGACGGGCTCCCGGTGCAGACGAGCGTCGACCGTATGGGCGCGCTGATCATCGCTCGGATGCTCCAGCTCAACCAGGTCCAGGAGGGCGCGCTGTCGATCGCCTTCAAGCGCACGCATGACGATGGATCCGCGTTCCTCGGGCTAGACGATCTCCGCTGGGAACTCCACGACATGCTCGAGATGCGCGCCGAGGTTTCGCAGCAATACGGAAACGTCACGGCATCGTCGCTCACGACGGTCCAGCGCGAGATTCTCGCGCTCGAGAGCCAAGGCGCGAACATGCTCTTCGCCGAGCCCGGGCTCGACATCATGGACTTCCTCCAGGTCGCCCCGGATGGTCGAGGGATCGTCAATTTGCTCCATGCCGACGGGCTGATGGAGTCCCCGCGCGCCTATGCCTGCCTCCTGCTATGGCTGCTCACCGAGCTATTCCGCGTGCTTCCGGAGGCCGGCGATCTCGACAAGCCGAAGCTCGTCTTCTTCTTCGACGAGGCGCATCTCCTGTTCTCCGACGCTCCGAAGAAGTTGCTCCAGACGATCGAGCGCGTTGTCAGGCTCGTGCGCTCGAAGGGCGTCGGCGTCTACTTCGTGACGCAGAGCCCGCAGGACGTGCCCGACGTCGTTCTCGCGCAGCTCGGCAACCGCATCCAGCACGCGCTTCGCGCTTACACGGCCAAGGATCAGAAAATGGTCAAGGCCGCCGCCAAGGCTTTCCGCACGAACCCGGACGTCGACGCCGTCAATGCGATCACGAGCATGGGCACCGGCGAGGGTTTGGTCTCCTGCCTCGTCGACGACGGCGTGCCGGCGATGGTCGAGCGCGTCAAGATCCTGCCGCCCTCCGCGCAGATCGGGCCAATCTCCGAAATCGAGCGCGAGGCGATCATACTCCGCGATCCCCTGCGCCACAAATACCAGTCGGCCGAAGGCGAGCACGCGATGGGGCAGGCTTTCATCCGGCGCATCCGCACCGAGCGGGGCCTTCCGGTGCCGGACGAAGATCTCCCCTATGACGATAGTGTCGTCGACGAAGCGCTCGCGCATCTCCAGGCCGCGCCGAGTCGCCAGCCACTATCGACGCGTGCATGGTTGCTAATCCTGGCTGCGTCGGCTTTCATATGGGGGGCTTTTCTTTAGCCCGCCGATGGAAGGAGGCGCGCATGGGCGCAATCATCGCCGCGATCGCCGTGGTTCTCATAGTCGTCTTCGCGGGCAGGATCGTGCTGCGCTGGACGCTGCCGGCGGAAACCGTCGCCTCCATTGAGACCACAACCGACGGCATCGGGAAGCTCTTGTTCCAGGGCTTGATCGTCGTCATCGCCGCGTGGGCGCTTTACTGGATCGTGCCCGCATATTTCTGAGGCGAGCGCAGCCTGAGCAGCCGCAGTGACCGGCCTCGTCGACATCCGGCGCGTTGTGCTTCCGGCAATCCTGCGTCCAGTCGCCAGAGGCGAAGATCACCACGTCGTCCGGGCCGATTTCGCGCCGCGCTCTTTCATCCCACCAGCGATGGATCACACGCGGGCCGCCCCAAATCCGATAAGCGCTCCAGTATCGATCATCCCGGAATCCGACGTAGTGGATGGCGCGGGTCATTCAGGAAGGCAGCGACGCCCAATCCGCGCCGGGCGTAGCAGCGAGGCTGTCCATGAGCCTGAAGGAAGCGGTGTCGAACCACCCCACGCCCCGGCTGCCGATGCCGGGCGGACACCATGCGACAACGACGGGAATCATGGGGTGACCCACATCATTCCGTCCGCGCAACAGAATCCACGTCCCGTCCTTCGGTGCTGCGGCCATTGGCTGCCAAACATTCATCTCGCCATTATTCACCACGGCTCGACCCTTTCCCGGTTCAACTGCTCCGCTATGATCCGCGCCGCCCTGTCACGACGCTCCCGGAGCGTACTGTAGGCCCATCCGCGCCGCTTGCAGAGCGTCCGCCCCTTGATCCGCATCGCCTGGGCCAGCGCCCAAGCCTGTAGCACGACGCGCAGGTTGTGGTCATCCGCGAGCAGTCGCATCGGCCAGTGCAGCGCGGCCTCGGCCTGCTGAATCTCGATCGATGTCCGCTGGATCCTCACCCGCATGCGGCCGACCGTGTTCGATCCGGTGCGCCGCTGCTCCCAGAGATCCGCGGCCTCGGCAGGAAAGGCCGGCCAATAGGATCCGGCGCCGCGAGGCCCTTCCCGGCCGACGGTGTCGAGGAGCACCCTGTAGCCCTGCACGAGCGCAGTCCGGACGCTGGCGATATCCCAGACGTCGCCTGCCTCGCTCTCCAGCGCCTCGTCGAGATCCTCGTCGAGATCGTGGTCGCCCAGCGTGTTGTATTGATCCGCAATCCTGCCAGCCCGCATCTTCAATTCCCCTCGTCCACAATCGCTTTGTAGAGGTCGCCACGAGCGGCGGCTTCCGCAACCTTCCCGATCCACTCCGCAGGCGTGAGACCTTGCTTCTCGGCTGCCCTGGAGACGACTGCCGCCCCGTTAGCGGACATCAGGCACGGCATCCACCGTCGGCGCCGGCGCTTCCTGTCGAGGATCGGGATGCCCCATTGCGCCCACCTGACACGGATCATGCCCGCCGTGGTTCCGTCGGCGAGGATGTCGGCGATCTCCTGCGACGTCCGGCCCTCGCAAGTCAGGTATCCAACGATAGCGCACTTCCGCGTCGACCATTCGGCCTTGAAGTCGCCGGCACCGCGCCGCTTGGACTGAAATTTCGGTTTCAGCGGCATCAGTCATCCTCCAAGACCATCTCGGGGAGCCAGACGAACGGCGCCTCCTTCGTGCCGGTCCAAAAGGCGATCTCTTTCGCGCGCAGGGTTTTCATTGCCTCGCGGAATCGCTTCTCGATTTCCTCGGGTGTAGCCTCCGGGCCGAGAGCCTCGCGGCCAAAAACTTCACGCGCCTTTTCCACGGTGATGACGCGAGCGCGCTTTTTCAGATTGCGGTCGGCCTCCCTCATTTCCTCGGTGGCGATCGTCGAGCCGGTCAGGCTGAGGTGCTTGAGCACGCCGTAGGCGATCGTCGCCTCTTTCGGGAGGGAGATTCTTTCCTTCCGCGGCGCGCGCTGATCGCTGAGAACCTCGTAGTCGTCGCGGGGCTCCGGCTCCGAGGTGAACCGCATCATCTGGCCGATGAAGCCGAGCATCACCGTGCCCGATCGGCCGTGGCGGTTTTTGGCGACGATCGCCTCGGCGACGCCGGCCGCATTGTGCATCGCGCGCTTCCAGTTCTCGTGCGCCTCCGTGCCCTGTTGCTTCGGCTCGCGATCCTTGAGGTAATACTCTTCGCGGTAGATGAAAATCACGACATCGGCGTCTTGCTCGATCGACCCCGACTCGCGCAAGTCCGACAGCATCGGGCGCCGGTCGTCCCTCTTGTCGACATCGCGAGAAACCTGAGAGAGAGCGATCACCACGATGCCCAACTCCTTAGCGAGCTCTTTCAGCCCCGCTGTGATCTCCGAAACCTCGTTGTGCCGCTGATTGTTGTGCTTGCCGGACCCGGAAAGGAGTTGGAGATAATCGACGATCAGCACCTCGAGCCCATATCGCCGTTTCAGAGACCGGGCCCGCATTTTGATTTGCGAAATGCTGAGGCCGCCCGTGGCGTCGATCTGGATCGGCAGCCGCCGGAGCGCGTGCCTGGCCTCCACAAATCGCGAGAATTCTTCTTCGGTCGCGATCCCGCGCCGGATCTTCCATTGCGGGACGTCGGAGATGTCGCAGAGGATTCTCTGGACCTGCTGCTCCGACGACATCTCGAGCGAGGCGATCGCCGCGACGCCCGTCTTCTCTCCATCATCACGGCGAGACTGCAGATCGAGCGCGATCGCATAGGCGATGTTGGTCGCGAGCGCGCTCTTGCCGGCGCCGGGGCGGCCGGCGATCACAATGAGATCGGACGCCTGCATGCCGCCGAGCATCTTGTCGAGGCTCTCCAGACCCGTCGAGAACCCGACCAGCTTCGAGCCGCTCCGCTGGTATGCCTCCTGCGCCTGCGCGATCGCGCGCTCGCTGATTCGGTCGAAGCCTTCGAAGTCGTTGGCCGCAACCTTACCGGCGATCGCCGGGCGCAGCTCCTCGAGATCCGCCTCGAGCGTCGCGAAGATCGTGGCGGCCGTCTCTTCCACGGGGGAGTCGTAGGCGATGGTCCGGATGCCGTCGGCGACACCGATCAAGCGGCGCCGCAGAGCCAGGTCGCGCACAGTCCGCGCATAGTCCGGGGCGTTGCCGAACGTCGTGGCTTCCGCGGCCAACCGGGCGAGATAGCCCGAAACCGTGTTTCCACCTCCGAGATCGGTGTCGCCAAGGTAGGTCTTGATCGTGACCGGCGTCGCCGCCTGCCCCTTCTGCACCTGCGCGGTGATGATGGCCCAGATCCGCCGGTGCAGATCTTCAAAGAAATCGCCTTCCGAAACGATATCCATCACCTTGCCGAAGACGTCGTTTCGGATCAGCACGGCGCCAATGAGCGCCTGCTCCGCCTCCAGATTGTAGGGGACGGGCCTTTCGCTCCGCTCTTCGTCGACAACGCGCAAGGGAGCCGCCATCTGCCTCACCCGGCCTTTGTGACGACGTATTCGAAACCAAGCGGGTGCCGGCGCTGGCTGAGCCGCACCCGGTCTTTCTCCGCATGGCCGAGAATCGTAGACGCCAAGAGATCGAGCTCCGGGCACTCGAGCCGGTCATTCGCCAGCGAGCCCGCATGGTAGACGATGCTCTCGCCCGGCTTCGCGGGGACGAACCACTCATGAAATGCGTTGAGGGAGATCTTCGGGAGGGTGGTGACCAAAACGGTAGGCTCAGACATTTTCTCTCGCCTTTTCAATAAGCTGAGGTGGTGATCAATCGGGGCGGACGTCACGGTTGAGCCAGCCGATCTGGGGAGCGCCGTCGTAGCCCTTGAGCCAGACCATCCATGCGAAATCGACAGTTCCGGATCCCGCCTTGCCCCCTTCAAGGATGACATGGCCCGGCGGCATGGACGGACGGGGCGTCAGAAGCCAAACCCGGTGCAGGGGCGTAGTCGAGAGCCACTTCGCGCGCGTGGCGCCGTGGAGCCACTTCGTCGGCAACAGCAGCGCGACGATGCTCACGGCCCGTTCCAGAGCGAGCTCGGCGAACCATTGCGCGTGCTTGAACGGGGGGTTGGAAACGATCGCATCCGGGAATTGCCATCCCGGGGTTTGTCGCGCGGGCCAGCCGCCTTCCGATAAGGTGGGCGCGAGGAAGTTGGACTCGAGATAGATCCCGCTTCCGGGCCTAGCCAGCCATCGCGGGACAATGTCGGAGCCGAGGCCATGCATTCCCGCTTCGCAGGCCGCCTTGACGATGCTTCCCGTCCCGCAAGCGGGGTCCAGAACTGTCATGCCCGGTCGGAATGTTCTTGTCTGGAAGAGCCGCACGCTCGTCCATTGCGGCTCCATGTAGAAGTCGTCGGATTCGCGCTCCCAAATATTCGAATTGCGCGGTCGGGTGACGAGATCGCTCATTCGCCCAGCCTCCTGCAGCGCCAGACGCCCTTCGAGACCTGGAAGATCTCGAGCCCGATATCCGCGAACTTCGGACGCAGGGTGTTGAGGAAGTAGGTCAGGGTCGCGGAGTTGAGCCCGGCGATGTCGGAGAGCACCTCCTTCGTGTGGTCATTGCCGTCCGCCATGTGCGCCAGCGCGGGGAGAAGGTTCTCGTCGATCTTGTGCGCGATCCCTCGCGGCCCATGCACGACCCCATCAGCCACGACCAGCAGCCGGTTGCGGGCGGCGCCCGGCGTCGCTTTTCTCTTATCGCCGGGGCCGCCCTGTGTGCCGTGTGATGCTGTTGGTGGCGCAACTACTTCATCGGAGCCTCCTGTGTTGCGTGGACCGGGATATTGATCCGAAGATTCGGCGGACCCGGATTCGCCGTCGTGCCCCGCGTCGGCATTTCCACTCTTCGCCGGGGGGATGCCTGCAGCGCGCTCCGCTCGCGGGATCACGAGGTACTGCTGCCGCCTAACTATTTCGATCGAGACGCCCATGTCCTCGGCGATCGCCTTCATCTCTTCGCCGGCCACCAAGCGCTTCGCGATCTCTGTGTTGCGCTCGAGGACGTCCGCCTTGATCGCCTCGACGCGCCGCGCCATGGCGATCGGGTCCGGGCGCTCGCGACGCGGAGGGCGCCGCCCCGGCTTGGAAGCCTCCGCCTCGGCCAGATTTTGAAGCCCTGCCGAAGTGTCTCGCGCGGCCGGGGCTGGCTCTGACCCCTCATCGCCCTCCCCGGCCAACGCGCCCGACGCGGGATCCCCGGATGCCGGCTCATTCCGGCCCTGCGGCTCCTCCGCGCTTTCTGCTGCTGATCTATGTTCGTCATCCCTCGTCGTGCTCCCCGACGAGCCCTCCTCAGCCCATAAATCAGCGGCGTCTTTCACCAGAGTGCGGGTCTCCTCCTGGCAAGGAACGGCTGAGGCGGGATCTGGATACGCATCGTCCTTGGCGACCGAATTGATCAAACCTGCGATGCGCGATTGAATGCCGGCGACTTCGTCCTGAAGTGCGGCGAGTTCCTGGATGATGCGGCGGCCGGTAAGCACCGGGCGAGCGGGTGCGTGGAGGTTCATGACTGCCCTCTCCTCTTGCTCGGATTTTTCAGATCTTCGGGAGCATGCTTGCGACAGAAGCGATCTCCTCCCCTTCCCCACCACGGCCCGATCTTGTCGCCGCACTCTCAGCACGGCTCGACGTCGTCGGGTGTCACCAGCTTTACGGTCGCCTTTGCCGGCGGCTGCGGTGAATTGAAGAAGCGGGGGGCGCTGCTCATGCTGCGACGCTCACGAGCGACGCATTCGCGCGGAAGACGGCACGGGCAAACCCCATCGGGGTTGCCGACCGAAAATTCGCGCGATCCAACCCGGGGGGGGTTGTGAATGCGGTCGTCCGGCTCAGCCGCGTCGAGGAGTGGGAACGCCTCCGGCATGACAAAGCCGTTCCCGGACCAGATGCAGGTCAGCTTCGTGTAATTGTCGGCGGGCTCGAATCCCGCGAAGTGGTGTGGGTGGAAATAATGATCCGGCTTGCGCCAATGCGTCGCCATTGCCGAGACAGGGTTCTCGATCATGTACGGGCACTCGACGAGCTCGGCGAGTTCCTGGCACGTCGCAAACTGCTCGACAGAGGCGGCGAGCCTTCGGAGCCCCTTGGTGCGGAAGTCCCGAGCGCCGCTGACAGCGACATCCGTGCAGACCGGCCAGCATGCGAGAAAGGCGATGTCCTTCGGTCCATAGCCGCGCTGCTGAAGAGCCACTAGGAGCGGACCTATCGTGCTCAGATCAACATTCAGCGTTCCGGGAAGGGGCGCGCGGATCCGGTGCTGGGTGTCGACGCATAGCGTCTTAAATCCGGCCTCAGCCCACGGCTTCACGAAGTTGCCCGTGAGATCAAACAGCGAGAGCACGAGCCCGCCCATCAGCCCGCCCTCTCCCCGAAAAGCATGAGCTCAGCCGGGCGGGCGCGGGCATACTTCGCGCTGGCGCAATCCCAGCCGGCGAGCGCGTCGGCTTCATCGAAAAGGGGATCGGACGACTTGTTCCTGACGACGCGGTCGCGATCGATGTATCCGAGGAGCCGACAGCGATCGAGCACGGCGCGCTTGGTCTCGTCGCGCTGTCCGAAGTTTGCCTTGCCGAGGAAGTGCTTCCGGATCGTCGCGGGATACAGCCGCTCCCACCGGATCTGCCGCGGCAGACAGTAGCGCTCGACCGCCTGCTCGAGTTTGATCGGGATCAGGAGGGCCTCGGCGCTGCGTGGGCGCCCATCGCTCATGGCGGCGTTCAGGGGGATCGGAGCCTCGTAGGCGATCAGATCCGGCAGCCCGAATGCGTTGATGTCTTGGAGGAATGTCTCGAGGTTCCAAGGAGCGATGTGCAGGGGGTCGCTGGGCTTCTTCACCCGGACGACCCCCGCCTTCGGCTTCTCGCCTGGCCGCCCATACGCGTAGCCGGTTTGAACGGCCAGATCGAGAAACATGATCAGCATGGCTCAGCTCACGATCGAGTAGCGGCCATCGGCGTCGGCAGCCGGGGATCGGGGAGGAAGGTCGTCATCTTCGTCCAGCGCCGAGGCCGGAGCCGCGGGCGGGCCAAGACGCTTCTCCTGATCGGCCGCATACTTCCCAGCCTTCGCTTTCGCGGCGTCGCGGATATGCTTTTCTCCGGCGTCAGCAGCCGCCTTCGCCGAGGCGCGGGCCGTGCCCTTCTTGGCCTCGTCGATCTTCTTGGCCTCCTCGAACTTCTTGCGGGCCTCATCCAGAGGAATAGCGCCGGAGGGCGCCGGTGGAGGAGCCGCCTCGGCCGTCGACTTGCGGGCGCGCCCGGGATCGTCGCCGCGTTCCGCCTTCTGCGACTTGCCGGATTGCGTCTTGTCGAACACCGATCCGGTGTCCGGCTCCACGTTGCCAACCGCGCCGTCGTCGAAGAGGCTGAGCTGGCTGTCGAGCCCGAAGTCCTTGATGAAAAACTGGACCTGTCGGATGACGCATTCCCGGCGCCCATCCTTGAGCGCCTTCAGTTGCTCGACGATTTTGATGGTCGCGGAGTCGATGCCGTAGACGTCCTGCATCTTCTTCTTCGCGCCGCTGATCTCGCCGGCTGCGGCCTGGGCGTCGCTCTTCAGGCGCCGCAGGTTCTCGAACTGCTCCTTCCGGACCTCCTGATCGGCGGGGAATTTCAGGAGCGCATCGGCAGCGATATCCTGCGCCTTGGCCTCAGCGCTTGCCTGCTTCTGTCCTTCGGTCTTGCGTGGTCTTCCTCGAGCCATCTCAACTCTCCTTGGGTTCTGGGGACGGCCCCCATTGCGTTGCTCGGTCACTCCAGACCTTTGCGCGATCACGGTGACGGACGAATTCTTTCATGCGGTTCATCTCAAGCGCGGCGCGAGCCAGGCGGATGTGCTGACCAAACCGGGCGAGTGCGAACCGCTGGAGGATGCCTTTGATCATGGCCCTGCCGGGTTCAGTGTGGGTTGAGGCGGGCCGGGGTCCGCCTGGCGAGATCAGGCGTCCGCTCGCTCCAATGCGGCGCGACGACGAGAGATAACCTCGGCCTGCCGGTCCAGCGCGGCGATCTCTTCATCGCGGACGGCGCGATCCAGCCACTCCGGCGCCCGGCGGTACATCGCGGCCAGGAGAGCGGGGCCGTAGTGGCCGGTCAGGGTCATGAGCGCGGAGAAGCTCGGCCGCGTTTCGAGGTTCACCCACTTCCGTACGGAATCGAATGGGAGCCCGGTATCGGCGGCGACGTTCTGTGCGGTCTGAGACGGATAGATGCGGCGGAAAAAGCCGGCCATGCCGGCGCTCCCGTCCTCGTCGGACCACTCATGGTCTGTCATCAGGCCAGACTTCCGCATTTTTTCCTCCTACTCTCCTCATCATCGAGCACCACCAACGGAAGGAGGCCCCATGAAAACGAGGAACCAGATCACCCGTCGGCCACGAGGTTCTCGCTTCTGCTCCGCTCGTCGGGCCCTGCGGCTTCGGCGAGTTCGGCGAGCTTTGCGTCCAACCAGATCTCGAGCTGCTCGAGCTTCTCGAGTGTCATGTTTTCGCCTTCCCGGAGCTGCTTGACGAAGCCGGCGTTCTTGAGCGCAGCGCGCCCGATGCCGGAGTCTGCAATCCCGGTCAGCGATCTCACCTCGTCGACCTTTCCGATCACGAGCTGCCGCAGTGCAGATGAGTACGTGGTCATGTTCATTCTCTTAGACATAGAGGGCAATATGTCGAATCTTTTAGTCAAGCGCAAGCGGAAAAATGCCGCTTATATGAGACTCGCGGCAGCGTTAGGTTTCGCGGTATGCCGATTGCAAAAGACCAGTTCAATTTTGAGGTACAGCCATGGGAAATCAGTCCACGACCCTCGGCCGCGTGCTCCGCGTCGCGATGCAGACAAAGGGCGTCAACGCCAGCGAGCTTTCTCGTCGCATCGAACGATCGAGGGGCTACGTGTCATCACTGATAAACGGGCAGTCGAAGAACCCTGGAAGCGACGAGATCCGCAAGATTTCGCGGGCGCTTGATATCGACATTATGTCGGTCGTGGAGGGATTGGAAATTGCTCAATCGGAAATTTCCGATGTGGAATTGGTGAATATAATGGACTCCGCGTCCGGACGATTTATAGTCGATAAGACGCCGTTACGTGGGGGCGCAGCGGAGAGCATCGATAAAAAATTCGATGAATCGCAGTGGGGGCTACCAATGGCAGGTATTGTTGAGGCTGGCGCGTTCCGCCCCAGAGAAGATTTCTGTGATTTGCAAGAAACAATCCCTTTCGAAAGAGATCCAAATTTTTTGGGGGCGAAGCAGTACGCTTTCGAAGTGCATGGCGATTCGATGAACCTTGAAGGGATTATCGAAGGTGGATTTGTCCGGGCTGTCGATTTCGTCGATAGCGGACTTAGCCTACGATCAGGAGATCTTGTTGTCGTCGAGAAGCGGATTTCTGGTGGGCATCTGGCGGAGCGCACCGTCAAGCAAGTCCAGCAGGCTCCATCCGGGGCCTGGCTCGTGCCACGATCGACAAATCCAAAACACGAGAAGATCCTGGTGCCTCACGGCGGCGAAGATACATCGGACGAAGTGGTGATCCTTGGCGTAGTAACCGCCTATTTCAAGCTATTTACAAGGTAAGGCCGCCCTGCGGGGCTTCCGCGGGCGGCCTCTCTTCCCCAGCCTCGCGATTACGCGACGGCGGATGCGAGATGCGTCCCAGGCTTGAACTTCACGACGTCTTTGGCGCCGATGTGGACTTCCTGTCCGGTGCGGGGGTTGCGACCGATGCGATCGGGGCGGCGCTTCACGGAGAAGGATCCGAAGCCAACGAATTTGACTTCCTCGCCGGCTTTAAGGAATTCGGTGATCGTATGTAGGGTCTCATCGACGACGGTGGCGACCGACTTCTGCGACATACCGGTGGACTGCGCGACGCTCTTGATGATCTCGGCTTTGCTCATGTGCTGTGCTCCTGTGCCTCCCGGACGGCCCATAATGAACATTTCATTAGACAAGTAAAGCCCCGCTTCAAAAATCCGGACTTTTGCGCCGCTGGCACCTTATTCTTCGTCGCGCGCGGATCCTCTCCTTTCAGATTTTGGGCATAGCCGGGGCCCTTTCCGCCTTCCGGTATGCCTGACCGGCACCCTTGGAAGCCCCGGACCATGGGGAGGGATGGAATCGGATCCATCCCCGCGTACTAGGTTGCCCTTTGCTTGGATTGCCAGTCCGAGCCCGTCGCGTTTTCCCCGCGCCGTCCGCCGTGTGATTTCTTGGGCTCACACACACCTGTCAGGGGGCGGAGGTCATCCCGCTGGGCCCTGACAACTGCTTCTCGACCCTTCCCGGGGTTGCCGGGACACCGTTTAGGACCGGGTTGGAATTGGCTCACCAGAGCCCGGATTTTGTTGATCGGTTTAGGGGCCCGACCCAAGCCCGCGATCTTCATCACGCTCCTGGAAGGGAGCGACGGCCAGGGTCAAGATCGAGAGAAGACCGGCCGTTGGATGCGACCTTCGGGTTTGGTGGCGGGAACCTCCGAGCAGACCCACCGGCGCCGACAATCGCAGGATGAGAGGGGTCAAGCGGTGAGCGCTTTTCTCCCTCGCGTTGCGAGCTGATCGGCTCGGGTGTTGTGCTGATTGCCGTTGTGGCCTTTGATCCACTGGAATCGGACATTCCGGCCTTTGCAGCCGGCGATCAGACGCTTCCAGAGATCAGAGTTTTTGACGTCGGCGAAATTCTTCCGGACCCAGGCCCGATGCCACTGGTTCATGCCTCGAGCGACATACTGGCTGTCGGTGTAGATCGTGAGAGAGCATCTTGGAGGGAGCGTCTCGACGGCGCAGATCGCGCCCATCAGTTCCATGCGGTTGTTGGTGGCCTCCACCTCACCGCCTGAGATCTCGTAGGCGCGCTGTTCGCCGCCTATCTCAGCGAGGAAGACGACGCCGAAGCCGCCTGGCCCGGGATTGGGGTGACACCCTCCGTCTGTATAGGCGACGCATGATGCAGCCCCCGACAACGCCTCTCGTATTTTGTCCTGCTCGTCCATGCGTGACACCGCCTATTTAATTGGGCGGGATCGGCTGGCGGCACTTGCGAAAGCGGGTGATCTGGGGCATATAAGCCTTGCGTCAGCGCTGTCGGGATGGCCGCGAACCTTTGCCCGATATGAAGCCCCTGGGATTTCTCTCCCGGGGGCTTCCTCGTTTCTAGGCCGAATCACGCGCCTAATCAATCCGTCATTTTGACGGTTCCGCCTGATGCGATTGCAAATAAATTACACAATGCCCTTGACGTCCATTTTATTAGACGTTAGCGTTGCCCCATCAAATCGGTGCTGTGCCGATGAATTTCAGGGGAGCGCAGATGAGCGAGAGGTTCCAGCGAGACTTCAACCGGATCTTCGAGACGCCTCCGGATGACGATCGCGCCGTGTCGATCCTCGCCGAGAGCGGCGTCGATCTGACGGACGCTGAGGCATGCGTCCACACACTGATCGGCAGCGGCATCCGGCCCTCTCAGGTCTCCCACATCGATGTCGTGATGCTCCGCGCTCGTCTCGCCCGAGACGGAATGCTTAAGGAGTGCAGACGTCGACCGGTTGCGGCCGCATGCATTTTTCTGAGCGGGATGATCACTCTCCCGTTTGCGGGGGCGCCGGCCGAGGCATCCGAGGTCGCTGAAGTCGTGTTGCGCGATCAGGTGATCTTCTGGCTGCAGATCGGCATCGTCTCCTTCATCATCGCCGCGGTTGGCTGGTGGCTGATGCTGCCGCGCCGTCTCACCCGCGACGATATCGAGCCGCTCGAGCACGGCCCGCGGCGGAAACACATGCACCGCGGATCGACGTCGACGCTTCTGAAGGCCATCCGCGCGAAGCGCATCGCCGCGAGGAAGCTCCGCGTTCTGAAAAACAAGATGAAGAACAAATCCCAGCCGAAGGCAAAGCGCAGGTCGCAGAGCCTCCCGAAGGCGCCGCGGCCCCTCTTCTCGATGGCAGTGGCGATGGGGCTGGCGGCGATGAGCGGGAGGCGCGCATGACGACGATCACCCCGAACGGCGACGCGACTGAGCGAGCCCTTTCTCAGTACAAAGCATACATCGAGGCATCTATCGCCTCTGGCGACGTTTCGCGTGAGGTGGGACAGCTTACGAACGACATTCTTGCAACAGCATTGCGCTTTGCCGCGTCTTCTCTCGATAGAGGCGGCGAATACGTCGATGTGGTTATTGGCTTTGATGTGGCCATGGCAGCGTGCGTTGCGTCCGTCCTGGACAGCCTCGCCAAGAGCGGAAGGGCCAACCGCTACGCTTTACTTGCTCGACACGTGCAGAATGTCTCGCAGATCGTGACGGAAAGTTGGGCCAGCGATGACTTCATTGTCGAGAGCGCCGTCACACCAGAGGGCGGGACCGCGTAACCGCCGGGAGCCCGGCACCAATTTCGCGAGCAACTCCACAAGCGAGTGACCGCAGCAAGATCTCCGCAAAGGACCGTTACATGAGCGCCGACTATGCCTATTGGCTTGCCGCCCTCCAGGGTGAGCGCATCGATCTCAACGAAGCAACCGACGAAACAACCGGCTCGACGTATCCGGAGCCCGCATGCGGCTTCTACCGACACCGTCGGCGCGACGGGGAATTCGACCCGGTCGCGGTCTGGCGGAATGGTGACGGGGATCTCGTCGCGAAAATCGGGGGTGCAAGCACCGTGCCGGCCGACTCCGCTTTCAGCGAGAGGGTCTTTGCCTACGCATGCAAGTCGCCGATCACGGAAGATGTCTATCGGGCGGTGATGGGCGGCGCCGACTGGCCGGAGGATGCGCCGTCGAAAGACGAGATGCGCGGACGCGCTGAGAAGCGCCTGGCCGACGAGTTTGAGCCCGAAGATCCGAAGCCGTCGCCGGCGAGGAAGAATGCCCCCGCGCATATCATCGCCGAGGAGACGATCAAGGAACTCCGCGCCGAAGCCGAGAAGTGGCTCAAATCAATCGGCGGCAAGGTCACGACGCAAGAGCAGGCCGACAGAGCCGCGAACTTCGGCGACAGGTTCGCTGAGCTCGAGAAAGAAGCGGTGTCCACCCATAGGAAGGAAAAGGAACCGCATCTCGAGGCCGGGCGCGCCGTCGACAAGGCATGGAAGCCAGTCGCCGCTCTCGGCGACGAGAACAAGCGCTGGGCCAAGAAGCTCAACACGGACTTCCTGATCGCCGAGCAGAAGAAAGCCGCGGCCGAGCTGGCGAAGAAGGCGGCCGAAGGCGCGCCCGTTAAAGCCGACGACGTCAAGGTCAAGGCCGGCACGCGCGGCCGATCGGTATCGCTCGTCACCGTCACCAACTTTCACTGCACCGACGCCGATGCGCTCTGGGACCACTACAAGAACGACCCGAAGAAGCGGGTCCAGATGCACCCCGACGTCGTCAAGGTCGTCGCGAAGATCGCCACGGCGGAACTGAACGCCGGGCTCGATGTCCCAGGCGCATGCCTGAAAACCGAAAAAGTCGCCCGCTGAAAGCCTCACGCTGAAGGACTGAATCACCATGAACGCGCTCGTGCCCGCAGAAGAAAACCGGATGTCCGTAGAGGCCGGCTTTACCCCCCAGGCCTTGGTTCCCAACAGCCTCGCCGGCGTCTGGAAAATGTCGCAGATCATCGCTGAATCGGGGGTCGCGCCGAAGGATATGGACACCCCGCAGAAAATTTCCGTTGCCATCATGCACGGGCTCGAGCTTGGCATGACGCCGATGACGGCGCTGCAATCCATCGCAGTCGTCAACGGCCGCCCGACCGTCTGGGGCGACGGCGCGATCGGCCTGATCCGCGGCTCCGGCAAAATGGAGTGGATCAAGGAGCGCATCGAAGGCGCCGGCGACGAGATGAACGCCATCTGCGAGATCAAGCGCAAGGGCGAGGCCACACCGTCGATCGGCCAATTCTCTGTGCACGATGCGAAGACGGCGGCGCTCTGGACGAAGGCCGGCCCGTGGAAGCAATACCCGAAGCGCATGCTCCAGATGCGCGCCCGCGCATTCGCCTTGCGAGACGGCTTTGCCGACGTTCTCCGCGGCCTCTCTATCCGCGAGGAGATGGACGACGTCGAGGCGATGAAGGACGTGACGCCGCCCTCCGCGCCGAAGGCTGCTGATGTCCCCGCTGCCCCGAAGATTGAGAATAAGCCCGCCGCAGGGCGGGCGACCAAGACCACCGGGGCGGACACCGCCACGGTGATCGACGCCGAGGTTTCCGCTGCACCCCCCTCCCGGCAAGAGGGAACCTCGGCGTCGCCCTCCCTTGATGAAGACGCCTATGACGCCGCGTCGGTCCTCGAGGAGATCAAGGGGCACCTCGATCGAGCGCAGAAAGATGTCGATATCGACGACACACTCACGCTCTACGAGGATGACTTGTCCGGGAAGTTTTCGCCGGCGCAGCGCGGGCAAGTCGAGGAGTGGGAAGCCGCAGCGCGAGCGCGCATGAAGCCGACCACTACCAAGCCAGCGACCGACGATATCGACGACTTCCCCGGGGATCGGGCGATGGATGTGTTTTCCGTCCCCAAGAACGTGGGCAGCGTCGGCGCTTATGTGAACATGATCGAGCGCGCCATTGCTGCGACGAAGTCTGCGGAGGACGGCCATAGGCTGACCGCGTTGTGGAACGGTACGAAGCTGATGCGGGCTGAGCTGGATCTGCCGGATGCCACCCGCAAGGATCTTCTGGAGCGATGCAGGAGTGCGCGCGACGCCCTGATCGGCGACGAGGCGGCTCAAGGCGACAGCGCTCCCTCTGCGCCGGTTGCGGGCGCCTTTGTCCCGTATTTCGTCCCGGAGGAAGCGCGGTCCATCGAGGACTATGCCGAGATGGTCAAGCGCAACTGCCTCATCACAAAGACCGTCGAGGAGTGTGAGCGGTTGAAAAAGTGGTGGTTCGCCACATCCGACCTGCGCGACAGGATGGACCCCGCCCCGTCGAAGACCGTCCGCGATGCGTGGAAGAACTCCGTCTTCTCGCAGATCGCCGACATCAAGGACTCATGAGGCGCCATCATGGGGCGCTCCGAGAAAAACGGGTTCATGGGCGTCGTCACCAGGCACGGGATATCCCCGATCGGCGCCTATGACGCGGAGGTGCTTTCTCGATACCCGATCGGATCGGAAGTCGAATGCCGCCTCCATCAGCCGAAGACCCCGCGGCTCTCCGGCAAATTCTGGGCGATCCTGGGCCGCGTCGTCGACAACACCGACGCCTTCCCGGACACCCGCTCGCTCGCCAACGCTCTCCTGATCCACTGCGGATACATCGAGAGCACATCGCTGATCGGCGGCGGCGAGCACCTCCATCCGCGCTCGATATCGGATCTGCAGAAGGCCGAATTCGAGCAGTTTTTCGAAGAGGCGATGGACGTGATCTGCACGCAGATCATCCCCGGCCTCGATCGCGATGCGCTTCTCGCGAAAGAGCATCGGTTCGTTGTGAGGAGCACATGATGGCGAAGGTCATTGCATCAACTGGCGACAGATTCCTGGTCGAAATGAGCGCATCAGAGATCGCAGTGGTCGCAGGCTATCGCGGCGCCCGCGACTATCAGTGGCAAGCGATTTTTCGCGGAGGGGAGCCCCCAATCGGCGCGACCATCGATGTCGCTGCCGCGTACACCTTCCACGCTCGGATCTCTGAAAACCAGGACGTCGCCCGCAAGTCTGCCGGCACGCTGCGCGCCCTTGCCGATCTTCTCGACGGCGCAATGCCGGATGTCGCCCTGCCGCCTGCGGCGGAAGAGGCGAAGGAGGGCGGCCATGACGTCTGAGAATCGAGCGTCTCTCGGCCCCTACACCATTGCTGAATATCGACACGGCGATGCCGTAGCCTTCTCCATCGTTGCAGACGGTGTGCCGCTGGGCACCGTGTATGCCCTGAAAGGCGATCCAGGCCGCACTCGTCAGAGAGCGAACGTCTCCTTACTGGCGGCCTCATGGGATTTGCGCGAAGCGCTCGAGATGGTCCGGGATGCCGACAACGACTGTCGGGCCGATGGGCTCAGAACGATGCCTCCTATTGTTCGCGCGAAGATTGACGCCGCCCTCGCCAAAGCGGGGGGGCGCGACCGATGATCTGGCTCCACATCCTCAACCTCGTCGGCGCAGTGCTCGCCGTGATGTTCTGGGCCCGGCACAGTTGGCCCAACGTCATCGCTATAGCGCTCTTCACCATCGCGGCGATCTGCAACGCGGTTTTCGTGATCGACGGTTTGCTGACGCCTCTCCTTATTGTGCGCGGGGCGACGCCATGATCGGCAACTTCATCATCGCCGTGTTCGGCTACGGCTTCGCGCTCTTCTTTGGATGGGTAGCCCTCCACGGCGCCGTTATCGACAGGGGGGCGTGGAACTCAACGGCCGGAACAGTGGCCATATTCTTCGCTCTCGGCATGTGCCTGCTGCTTGCCTTCACCACCAAGCTGCTGACGGGGGTGTGACCATGAGATGGAGCCCCCAACAGGAGCAGGCGATCAATATGGCTAGCGCCTCACCTGCGACACCCGTCTGTCGCCGCCGTCGCACTGCTGATCCTGCGCAGCGTCAACTCAAGCCATCTCGCTACTACATCAAACTGCAGTGGCGCCGGCCGGAGGGGTATGGCGCTCTGGTTCCAAATACGAAACGCCCATGGCTCAACAGGGCGTGGCGTTGTTGGCGCGTGTTCGCCGTGATCCCGATCCTCTTTCACACCCGTGAGGAGGCGGAGGCCTACATGCGCAATTTCGATGTGTTCAAGAATTTGAGGCACCTGCGCAAGGTCTCGGCGTCGATTGAGCGGGTCAGAATCGCTTCTCGCGCAGAAGGACAGGCACTATGAGCTGGTCTCCCCAACAAGAGACGGCGATCAAGGCGGTGAAGGCCTGGCTCAAGGATCCGTCGCAACAGGTGTTCAAGCTGTTCGGATTTGCGGGGACCGGCAAGACGACCCTCGCGAAAGAGTTGGCCGCCGGCGTCAAGGGGAAAGTGCTCTACGGCGCCTTCACCGGCAAGGCCGCGCTCGTGCTCCGGAGCAAGGGGTGCGACGGCGCGTCGACCATCCACTCGATGATCTACAAGCTCGACGACGAGAGCCGCTGGGAGCCGACGTTCACGCTCAATCCAATGAGCGAAGTCCGGAACGCGAAGCTCGTGATCATTGATGAGGTCTCAATGGTCGGGGAGGCGCTGGCCGCCGATCTCCTGTCGTTCGGGACGAAGGTGCTCGTGCTGGGCGACCCTGCGCAGCTCCCGCCCGTCAAGGACGAGGGCTACTTCATCAAGGGCGAGCCCGACGTCATGCTCACGGAGGTCCACCGCCAGGCGGAGGGCAATCCGATCATCCGCATGTCGATGATGATCCGTGAGGGCCAGAACCTCGAGTGCGGGACGTTCGGGGATAGCAAGGTGATCCCGCGCGCCGCGCTGGGGCAGCGCGAGATCCTCGCCGCCGACCAGGTGCTCGTGGGCCTCAACCGGACCCGGCACACCGTCAACGGGAAGATCCGTCACCTCCTCGGCCGCGACCCTGACGGCCCGCAGATCGGCGACAAGCTGGTGTGCCTGCGCAACGACCGGGAGAAGAAGCTCCTCAACGGCGGATTATGGCTCGTCGACGACATCCTCATGGACGCTCCGGACTCGATCCGGATGCTCGTCACCTCCGACGACCATGTCGAGAACAGCGCCACAGAGGTCCGGGTGCTGCGACCGTTCTTCGAAGGGCGTGAGAAGGACATCCCATGGGAGGAGAAGCGCGGCACCCAAGAATTCACCTACGGCTATGCCCTGACGACGCACAAAAGCCAAGGCTCGCAGTGGGGGCATGTCGTCGTTTTCGATGAGAGCAGCGCCTTTCGGGAAGACCGCGCGAAGTGGCTCTACACCGCCGTCACTAGGGCGGCCGAGCGCGTGACGGTAGTGCGGTCATGAGACTCGGCGCCAACCAACTCCAAATGCTGATCATGACAGCCTCGCCCGCGTCGATTCTCGTTACGCCCGGCCGGGCTCCGCGCCCCGACGCGCTCGACCTTTTCGCCGATTGATCCGAGGAACCCATGACCCGACAACTCGCCATCCACGACCTCGCCGCCCGCCTCGCGCTCGCGCTCTACCGCCCCGGCCCCTCGCAGAAACGGACCACCGAGATCCTGCGCGCGGCGCTCGCCGATATCCTGCCCGAGGACGTCGCCGAGCTGCACGGCCGCGCCGTCGCCGCCGAGCAGGCCAACCAGTCCATTCACGACCGCGCGGCGAAGGAGATCGCGGACGCCCGGCGCGAGCGCGACGAGGCGCGGGGGCAAGGCGTCGCCGCGCATCAATACTACACCCGCGCAGCCGCCGCGCTCCCCCCGGTGAGGGCCAAGAGGCTGCGATGGATCGTCAATGACGAGGGATCGCGCGCCCATGCCGAGTATCGCCCCGGGCAGTTTCTCAAGGCGGAGAAGACCTCCGGCGGCTGGGCCCTGTTCGAGACCATTTACGCGATCGGCGGCGACCTCGGCGTTTTCGACACCCTCGACGACGCGCAGGCGCACGGTCAGGCGCTGTTCGCCATGAAAACCGTGGCGGACGTCGAGCCCGCCCCGGCGGACAGCACGGCCGCCACCCTGCGCCACATCGCGCGCGTCCGCGCCCTGCTCGGCGAATTCGCGGTCGAGATGATCCGCCGCGGCGAGCGTCACGACGCCTCGAAATTCGATCCCGTCGAGAAAGGCCCGCTCGACGAGATGCAGGGCCTCATCGAGCGCGAGGGTCAGGCGGCCTACGGC
>REDO01000075.1 GCA_007693435.1 Salinarimonadaceae bacterium
CGCACGTACGGCTCGTTCCCGCAGCTTGAGAGGCTCGTCGCTGGGCGACCGTTCTCGTACCGGGTGGACGGGCAGGGCTGGGGCCTCGCCTGCAACGTCATTCACCATCTGGACGAGTTCGCGGCTCTCGCCGGAACCACGGATATCTCGATTGACGTCAGCGGGCTCGAGCCGAGTTACGTTCCCTCGAAGCGCGCCGGGTATGTCGAGCTCATCGGGCTAATCAGGGCGCGCGCCGCCGACGGCTCGATTTTCGAGGCCATCTGCCGCGATGGGCCGCCGGGAGACCGGACGGTGACGGTCGAGACCCCTGACGCGTCGGCGGTCGTGGCCCAGCAGGCGGCGACGCTGACCGTAAGCTCGGGAGGGCGAAGTCGCACCATGCCGATAGAGATACCCCTCCAGAGCCGGATCACGGCCGAGCATGTGCGCGCCCTTCTCTCCGGGCGCGCGCCGGCGCTTCCGGATTATGAAAACGCCGCGGCGGTGCACCGTCCCATGATCGCCGCCTTTCTCGACCACCTGCGCCGCACGCGGCCCGACGAGACCTTTGACGAATGTCCGATCACCTGACCGTCCTGATCGCCGGCGCGGGGCCGATGGCCGCCGCCTATGCGGCCGTGCTCCGCGATCTGCATGTCCCCTTCGCCGTCCTCGGACGGGGGGAGGACAGCGCCGCGCGTTTCGAGGCCGAGATCGGCGCTCCCGTCTTGCGCGGCGGGCTCGAAGGTCTTCCGGCCGACGCCGGCCGCCGCTTCCGCGCGGCGATCGTCGCGACCGACATCGACCAACTCGCCCCGGTTTCCGCAGGGCTTGCGCGCGCGGGGATAGGCCGGCTTCTGGTCGAGAAGCCCGCCGGACTGGACCCGACCCAGATCCGCGCCACCGCCGCCTGTCTCGCCGGCCTCGGCTGCGAGGCCTTCGTCGCCTATAATCGTCGATTCTATGCATCCGTCCGGCGCGCGCGGGAGCTGATCGCGGAGGATGGCGGCGTCACTTCGTTCCACTTCGAATTCACCGAGATCGAGGCGCGCATTCTGGCGAAGCCTCGTTCGGCGGAGGTGCTGGCGAACTTCACGCTCGGCAATTCGAGCCATGTCGTCGATCTCGCCTTCCATCTGGGCGGGGAGCCGGAGGTGAGCGCCGGCGCCACCGCCGGCGGGCTTCACTGGCACCCCTCCGCAGCGGTGTTCGCCGGCGCGGGCCGCACCCGCGCCGGCGCCCTCTTCACCTGGCGGGCGGACTGGAGCTCCGCAGGGCGCTGGTCTCTCGACGTTCGCACGCCGCGCCGACGGCTGCTGCTCGAGCCGCTGGAGACCCTCGCCGTGCAGGAGAAGGGCTCCTTCGCGGTCACCCCGGCGGCACTGGACGACGCCGACGATCGGCGATACAAGCCGGGTCTGTTGCTCCAGACGCGCGCCTTCGTCTCGGAGGCTCCCGAGGAGACGGCGCTGGCGCGTCTATCGGCGCATTGTGAGGCGCTCGACCGGGTGTTCCTGCCCGTGTTTTCGCCGGACGGATTCGAGTCTCCAGTATGACCAAGCGGAAAATCTGTGTCGTGGTGGCAAGCCGGGCCAATTACGGCCGGGTCAAGTATCTCATGAAGGCGATCCAGGCCGATCCCCGGCTCGAGCTCCAGCTGATCGTCGGCGCTTCGACGCTGCTTCAACGCTTCGGGCCGGCGATCGACGTGATCAAGCGCGACGGGTTCCAGCCACTGCGCTCGATCTATTACGTCATCGAGGGCGAGACGCTGGCGACGCAGGCGAAATCGACCGGCCTCGGCATCGTCGAGCTCGCGACCGCCTTCGAGGATCTCGCGCCCGACATGGTCGTCACGGTGGCCGACCGTTTCGAGACGATGGCGACCGCCGTCGCCGCGAGCTATCTCAACATCTGCCTCGTCCATCTCCAGGGCGGCGAGGTTTCCGGAAACATCGACGATCGCGTCCGGCATGCGATCACCAAGCTCGCGGACCTGCATTTCGTCTCATCCGAGCGCAGCCGTGAGCGCGTGATCTCGATGGGCGAGGAACCGAGCTACGTCTTCTCCTACGGTTGCCCGTCCATGGACGTTCTGCTCCAGGACGACCTGTCGATCTCCAACGAGATCATGGCGGGCTATCTCGGCGCAGGAAAGCCGGTCGACTGGTCCAAGCCCTATATCCTGATGGTCCAGCACCCCGTGACGACGAGCTACGGGCAAGGTTTCGCGGAGGTTTCGGCCACGCTCGAGGCCGTCAATCGTTTCCCTGACCTGCAGAAGGTCGTGCTCTGGCCGAATGTGGACGCAGGCTCCGACGACGTGTCGAAGGGCATCCGGCACTTCCGCGAGCGCCATTTTGACGCGCCGATCTACTACCACAAGAACTTCAGCCCCGAAGATTATGCGCGGGTTCTCAACAATGCTGTCTGTTGTGTCGGCAACTCCTCGTCTTTCATACGCGAGGGTTCCTTCCTCGGGGTCCCTGCGGTGCTCGTCGGCGACCGTCAGCAGGGGCGCGAACACGGACCGAATATCGTTTTCGCGGATTACGACACGGACGTCATCACCCGCCGCATCGGAGAGCAACTCGACGCGGGTCGCTATCCGCGTTCGCCGTTGTTCGGGCGCGGTGACGCAGGTTCGAGGATCGCCGGAGCGCTGGCCGAAATCGATCCGCGCGCAGTCAGGAAGAGGGCGTTGCCATGACGCCCTTCTCTGGAGTGACCGCAGGGTTCGAGCAAAGCAGTCGGGTTCCGATCCATTCGGCGTCGGACCCATGGAAACCAACGGGCCGGTTTCATTGCGAGGAAGCCTGAAACATGCGCGTTCTCGCTCTCATTCCCGCGCGCGGCGGTTCCAAGGGGATTCCCCGCAAGAACCTCGTCGATTTGTCCGGTCGCCCGCTCATCGCCTGGTCGATCGAGACGGCGCGGGAGCTCGTGAGGCGCGGCTGCGTCGCCCGCGCGATCGTCTCAACGGATGACGAAGAGATCGCCGGGACGGCGCGGGCGCACGGGGCGGAAGTTCCTTTCCTGCGGCCGGCGGAACTCGCCACCGACACGGCGAAATCAATCGGCTTCGTCCTGCATGCGCTCGACGCGCTCGAAGCGGAGGGCGAGCGCTATGACGCGGTGCTGCTGCTTCAGCCGACTGCGCCGGTCCGGGACGTAGACGCGATCGAGGCGGCGATCATGCGCTTCGACCGCGAAGGGGCGGTATCCCTGATCAGCTGCTATCGCGAGGAATACGTCAACGCGCTGGTGATGTACGATGACGCCGGCGACGGCAGGCTCAGGCCTCGCCATCCCGATCACAATACCGGGGTCCGGCGGCAGGAGCATGGTCCGACCTGGGTGCGAAACGGCGCCGTCTATCTCACGCGTGTGGACTTTATTCGCGAGGAAGGCAAACTCGTCTCCGACGGGCCGCTGCTGCTGCCGATGTCGAAGGCGGATTCCGTCGATCTGGACACGCCGGAGGATCTCGCCATTCTGAGAGCGATGCTATGCGCACGGGCGTCCTAGAGCCGGGTGATTTCTCTCCCGCCGCCCGCGAGCGGCTGGAGGCGCTTGGACCTGTCTCATTGTACGAAGGCGGCCCGCTGGAGCGGTTCCTGTCGGAACTCGATATCCTGTTCGTGCGGCTGCGCCGCCGGATCGACGACGCCCTGCTGGCCTCGGCGCCGCGCCTGCGCTACCTCGTGAGCCCGACGACCGGGCATACGCATCTCGATCTGACGGCCCTCCACGCGCGTGGCGTCCGGCTCGTTTCGCTGGCGGGCGAGACTGACTTTCTGGAGGGAATTCGCGCCACCCCGGAGCATACGCTCGGGCTCATCATCGCCCTGTTGCGACGATACAGGCTTGCTTTCCTTCACGAGGGCAACGCCGATTGGGATCGCGACCGGCGACGCGGCGACGAGATCGCCGGGACCGCGATCGGCCTCATCGGGTTCGGCCGCGTCGGCCGCATTCTGGCGCGCTACCTCTGCGCCATGGATGCGCAAGTCCACTGGCACGATCCGCGCGTCGAGGAGACGGAAACGGCAGGCCGTCGGCATCCTTCGCTGGCAAGTCTGATAGAGGCCTCCCGGGTCGTCGTTCTGTGCGCATCATACAAGCCCGGAAGTCCGCCGATTCTGGGGCGCGCGGAGATCGAGGCGCTCGCCGGCCGCTATCTCGTCAACACCGCTCGCGGCGAACTCGTCGACGAGCCGGCGCTGTTGGACGCGGTCGAGGCGGGGCGGCTGGCGGGGGTCGCCGTCGACGTCATCGCAGACGAGCAGGGAGAGCCGGCTCTCGCACGCTGGCTAGCCGCCACTCGGCGGCACGAGGTTATAGTGACGCCCCATGTCGCCGGCGCGACCCGGCGATCGATGCGGCTGACGGAGGAGTTCGTGACCGACAAGCTTCTGGCTCTGCTGACGCTGGAGAGATGTTCATGACGGCGGCGCGCTCCATCGCGGCTCACGAGGCCGCCGGATCCGTCTTCGTCGTCGCAGAAATCGCGCAGGCGCATGACGGCAGCCTCGGGATACTCCATTCGTTCATCGACGCCTGCGCTGAAGCAGGCGTCGACGCGGTGAAGGTGCAGATCCATATAGCAGAAGCCGAGTCTAGCCCGCAGGAGCCGTTCAGGAAGCGATTCTCCTATGTCGATCGGACGAGATTCGACTACTGGAGCCGCATGGGCTTCAGCGAGACGCAATGGGCTGAAGTCAAACGTCATTGCGAGGCGGCCGGCGTCGAGTTTCTGGCCACGCCGTTTTCCGTCGCCGCTGTCGAATTGCTCGAACGCCTCGGGGTCACGCGCTACAAGATCGGATCGGGCGATGTCGCGAACGCGCTGCTGATCGATCGGATCGCCGGAACGGGCAAGGAGGCGATCGTCTCGACCGGCCTTGCGACCCGGGCGGAGATCGCCGCCGCAGTGGATGCGCTGCGGGCGAGCGGCGTCGCCGTGCTGCAATGCGCGACCAAGTACCCCACCGCGCCCGAAGACGTCGGGCTCGCCGCTATCGCGGCTATCCGCGAGGCCTTCGACTGTCCGGCGGGTCTGTCCGATCATTCGGGAACCATCTATCCCGGCATCGCCGCCGTAGCTCTCGGCGCGAGCGTCGTGGAGGCCCATGTGACGTTCGATCGCCGGATGTTCGGTCCCGATTCGCGCGCGTCGCTGACCGTCGACGAGTTCGCCGAACTCGTCCTCGGCATCCGCTTCGTCGAGAAGGCGCGGCGTGGCGACGTCGGAAAGGATCTCGATCCGGAGCTGTCCGCGTTGCGCGGCATGTTCGGTCGTAGCCTCGCCGTGAATCGAGATCTGCCGGCCGGGCATGTCTTGACCGCCGCCGATCTCGAATCCAAGAAACCGGCCGGCGAGGGTCTGCCGGCCTCCGATTACCGGAGCGTCGTCGGCCGATCGCTCTCACGCGCCAGGAAGCGGTGGGATTTCCTGCGACCGGAGGACATCGGATGAGAGACGATTCGGTCCCTCGGGACGTCGTGTTCGTCTCCAATCAGGGCGGCGATCCGGTCGTCGACCTGAAAATCGCGCTCGCCCGCGAGTTCGGACGCCTGGCGCCTTCGACGCGTCGGCGGCTCGCAGTCCTGTCCAGCGCGCAGGCCGAGCGCGTCCGCGCCTCGGACGTCGCCGCGGAAAGCTTCGAGGATCATCGGGGCCGCAACGCGGATTACGATCTCGTTACCGAGAGGCGACGTCTGCTGCGCGAATACCCGGAGACGAACTGGTCCTGCGTTCTGCTTTCCGAGCGGACCTTTTTCGACGCTTCGAATCTCGACGGCGGCGCCGGCGAGCGGCGCGTCTCCCAGGAATACGCAGAGCGGCTGCTCGTCGAGCTCGTCCGCTTTTTCGAGAGCGCACTCAAGCCCCGGCCGGATCTCGTTGTCGCGCAAACGCCGGACAGCCTCATGACGCTGGTTCTCTATCATGTCGCGCGAGGGCGCGGGATCCCGGTGCGCGGGCTCTGTCCCGCCTGGATCACGCCGGGGCGTCGACCGGCCGGGTTCCTGACCGAAGACGAGTTCCTTCACGCCCCCGCGATGAGGCGCGCCGAACTGGCGCGGGCGGGGCGGCCCCTGACCGCCGACGAGATAGCGAGAGCGGATTCGTTCCGCGACGAGATACGAGGCTTCGACGCGAACGCCGTCTACAAGGCCGTAACGGGCGTGGCGTTCGGCCGGAGCGCTCTCTCGCCGAACGCGATGCGCCTGTTTTCATACCTGCGCGGCAACGAAAGCCGCCGTCCGGAGATCGAGTACTTCAAGATCGATCCCTTTCGGAAGCTCGTCGCGAATGCGAAGCGCCTGGTGCGTAAGGCTCTTTCCCGGTCGCTCCTCGGACCGGCCAGCGTATCGGTTCCGCCCCGCTCGGTTTTCTTTCCGCTCCACTTTCAGCCCGAGGCGTCCACGCTCGTCGGCGGCATCCATCACGCCGACCAGGCGGCGACCGCCGAAGCGATCCTGAAGTCCCTGCCGCTCGGATGGTCGCTTGTCGTCAAGGAGCATCCCGCAGGGCGGGGGACGCGACCCCTGTCCCATTATCGGAGGCTGCTGCGCTACCCGAACGTCTTCTTCTGCGATGCGCCAAGCAAGGCCATCCTGCCGCATGTCGACGCTGTCGTGACCGTCACCGGCACTGTCGGGATCGAAGCGCTCGCCCTCGACAAGCCAGTCGTCATGCTGGGACAATGGTTCTGGGATCACTGCGCGCTCGTGTATCGTCCGAAGAGCGTTCACGAGCTTCCGGCCGTTCTTCGCAGTATTCTCGTCGACGGGGCCTATTGCGCCAGGACGGATCGCGAAGACCAGATCCGACGCTTTCTGCTTTCCTACCTCGACGGCCTCGTCCCTGCGTCGCCGCGGCTGGAAGGGGCGTCGACCTATGCGGCGGAGCTGCTCGCAGAATTCGGCAGGCTGCGCGAAGCGGCGCAGGCGGCCTAGACGTGGCGTTCCAATCGCTCATCATCGACATCGTTCGCGCCCTGAAATGGCGCGTGCCGCTTCTCGTGGTCCTGACCTTCCTCGTCGCGGCGACGGAGGGATTGACGATCGCAGCCCTCCTGCCGCTTCTCGCCGTTCTCGGTCTCGGAGACGGCGAGGGAGGGCGCGTCGCCGAGATCAGCCGCGCGGCTCTGGACTGGCTGGGGCTTCCGTTCACGCTCGGCTCGGTCAGTCTGGTTCTCGGGACGTTGATTGCAATCAGCGCCGTCCTCTTCCTGGCTCAGGCGCGGCTCGCGACCATTTTGAAGGCGCGATACGTGGCGCAATGGCAGCGGCGGCTCGCGGAAGCGCTTTTCGCCGCTCGCTGGACGCATCTGCGCGGGCTCGCGCGCGGGGGGCTCGTATCCGCCATCACCGTCGAGGCGCCGCGTGTGGGAGCGGCCTTCTATCAGGCGAACCTGATCGCCACGGCGTGCATGTTCATCGTCGCCCAGAGCCTCATCGCCCTTCTCCTGGCTCCCTACGCGACCATCGTCCTCGTCGCGTTCGGCGCCTGCCTATTTTTGCTAACCCGGGCTCTTGCGTCGCGCGCCGCTGAGGATGGGCGGGCGTTGACCAGGACGAACGCCCAGCTTCTGGGTCGCGTCGGCGAGATCGCCAACGCGCTCAAGCTCGTCAAGGCGACGGCGAGCGAGGGCGCGGCCCTCGCCCAGATGGGGGATTCCATTGCACGGATCGAACGGGCGAGCGCCCGTGCGAGCTTTGACGTTCAGATCACCCGCGCCGTCTTCGAGTATGGCGGGGCCGCAGCGATTATCCTGCTCCTCGCCTTCGGTCCCCGGATCGGGGCGGTCGACGTCGCCTCGACGATCGTCGTCGTTGCGTTGTTCGTTCGCCTTTTTCCCAAGATCACCGCCCTGAGGCAGTGCCTGCAAAGCGTCGCCGTGGTGCTGCCGTCCTTCGAAGCCTGCAGGTCGATCGAGGAAGCGGCTCGCGACGCCTCGGAATCGGTGCGTTCGCAAGACGCTCCCGCCGATCAGCCGCGTAGGGCGGCTTCCCTCGATCTTCTCGGTGTCGAAGTGCGTTCGCCTGAGGGCCGGGTGCTGGTCACAGACATCAATATAAGGATCCGCGCCGGGGAGTACGTCGCCATTGTCGGTCCCTCGGGGGCCGGAAAGACGACACTGCTCGATCTGCTCATCGGGCTCATCGAGGCGAGCAGCGGGACCGTTATGGTCGACGGCGAGCCTCTTGGTCCAGAGCGTCTGGTCGGCTGGCGGCGCCGGATAGGCTATCTCGGGCAGGACCCCATCGCGTTCACCGGAACGATCGCGGAGAACGTCGGCTGGGGCCGCCCCAATCTCGGTCGGGATCAGATTCGCGCGGCGCTTCTGGCGGCGGCGGCAGAGGGGATCCGCCCGGATCTCGATGCGCTTGTCGGAGAAGGCGGCGTGGCTCTTTCGGGCGGCGAGCGGCAGCGCCTTGCGCTCGCGCGAGCGCTGGCGGGTGAGCCCGGCCTCATCGTTCTCGACGAGGCGACCAGCGCTCTGGACTCGCGAACGGAGTCGCGCGTGCTCGATACGCTACGCGCGCTCAAGGGGTCGGTCACGATCCTCGTCGTATCGCATCGGCTCTGGTCCGTGAGAGACGCTGACCGAATCATCGTCGTCGAAGACGGACGTGTGACGCAGGAAGGGACATACGAACAGCTGTCCACGCGTCCCGGCTGGTTTCTGGAGACCTTGAAGGATCAGGACAGCTCGATGATCGGGCGAAACGCTGAGGGAGCAGACTGAGATGTGCGGCATCGCAGGGCTTTTCGATTCCGAACGCAGCGGCGACGGAGACGGGCTTCGACGCGCTGCTCGCGCGATGGGCGATACGCTGGCGCATCGTGGTCCTGACGGCGAAGGCGTCCATGTCGACGCGCAGGCCGGCCTCGCGCTTGCGCATCGCCGGCTTTCCATCGTCGATCTGTCGCCGGCGGGCGCCCAGCCCATGGTCTCGGCCTGCGGTCGGTTCGTGCTCTGCTATAACGGCGAAATCTACAACGCCGAGGATATGCGCGCGCACGAGGCTCTCGCGGGAGTCGCCTGGCGAGGACATTCGGACACGGAAGTGATTCTCGAGAGCGTCGCGCGGCGCGGGCTGGAGCCGACGCTCGCCGACATGAACGGGATGTTCGCTTTCGCTCTCTGGGATCGCGAGACCCGTATCCTCTCGCTGGCGCGCGATCGATTGGGGATCAAGCCGCTCTTCATTGCGCGAAGCGGTCGAGGGATCCTCTTCGCTTCCGAGGCGAAGGCGCTTCGCGCCGCCGGCCTCGAGCCTCGCATCGACCCCGAAGCGCTTGCAGCCTATTTGCGCTTCGCCTATGTGCCGGCCCCGTTTTCAATCTACGAAGGCGTCGAGAAAGTCTTGCCCGGCGAAATCGTGACGATGGGCCCGGAAGGCGGATGCGAACGCCGGTTCTACTGGCGGTTGGCGGACGCCGTCGCGCAGGGTCGGCGCGAGGCGCTGGACGTCGGCGACGACGAGGCCGCCGAGCGCCTCGACGCCCTTTTGCGTGACGCCGTCGGACGCCAGACCATCTCCGACGTGCCGCTCGGCGCGTTTCTTTCGGGCGGGATCGACTCCTCACTCGTCGCCGCGATGATGGCGGCGCGGGGAGGGCGGGTCCGGACTTTCTCCATCGGGTTTCCAGATTTCGGATTCGACGAATCGTCTCACGCCGCCGCCGTCGCCCGTCATCTGGGAACGGAACATACCGGGCTCGTCGTGACCGGACGCGAGGCGCTCGACGTCGTTCCCGACCTTTCCGGGATTTGGGACGAGCCGTTCGCCGATTCCTCCCAGATTCCCACGCTGCTGCTCTCGCGGCTCACGCGCGCCCACGTGACGGTAGCGCTCTCGGGCGATGGCGGGGATGAATTGTTCGCCGGCTATAATCGCTATGCTCTCGCCGGCCGTCACTGGCCGCGACTCGAGCGCGTTCCGATAGGCCTGCGCAGCGCGCTGGCTCGGCTCGCCGATCTCGTGCCCGTGGCCGCGGCGGATGCGCTCGCCCGGTTCGTTCCGGGCGCGCCGCCGCAGGCCGGGGACAAGCTGCGCAAGGCGGCGAGTGTCCTGCCACTCGATGCCGACGGCCTCTACCGGCGCCTGACGAGCCAGATTCCCGACCCGTCGGAGCATATCCATGGGGCCGAGCGCGAGAGCCCCTTCACGGCGCCCTCGGCGCTCGGGCTTGTCGATCGCATGCGGTATCGCGATACGCTGACGTATCTTCCCGACGACATTCTCCAGAAGGTCGACCGCGCCTCGATGGCGGCGTCGCTGGAGGCGCGGCCGCCGCTGCTCGATCATCGCGTCGTCGAGTTCGCCTGGACGCTGCCGCAGCGCTTCCTGCTGAGGGACGGCCGCTCGAAGTGGCTCTTGCGGCGCGTGCTGGATCGCTACGTTCCGCCCGCTCTCATCGAGCGTCCCAAGATGGGGTTCGGCGTCCCCCTCGCCGAATGGTTGCGTGGCCCGCTGCTCGAATGGGCGCGCGATGCGATCGAGGCCCCGGATTATGGTGGCGGCCTGCTCAGGCCCGAGCCCGCGCGCAGGCTGCTCGGGGAGCACCTGCGCGGCGGAAGAAATCACGCCTATCAGCTCTGGACCCTGCTGATGTTCGAGGCGTGGCGCCGTCGCTGGACCTGAGCGGCCGGATGGCGGCTCCAGGGGGAAGGAGCGTCTTATCGCAGGCGGCGAAGATAGCCTCTCGGCGCCACGCTGATCAGCAACTTCGCGTCCATCTCCGCGTCGATCTCGAATTCCGGATGCTCGGCGAGATACGCGTCCACGGCCGTCATCGCGTTGTCGCCCGGTCCCCATGGGCGATCGGGGAACATCTCTGCAGGCATCTGCTCGATGACAGTGTCAAAGACGACGCAGTAGCTTCCCGGGGTGACCAGCGGCGCGTAGGCCTCAAGTTCGGCGAGCACATGGTCATGCGTGTGATTGCTGTCGAGGCAGACAAGGACGCGCTCGGCGCTGCGCGCCGCTTCACGGATCTCGCCCACAATCCCGGAATCGACGCTCGAACCCTCGAGCATCGTGATGCGGCGCATCATCGGGTGCGCCTCGATGGCGGCGCGGTTGTGGGCCCGGATGTCGATGTCGATGCCGATGACATGCGCGTTCGCCGGCCCTCCGCATAGGGCCACAAGCTCCAGCATGGAGGCCGAGAAGATCAAGGATCCGCCATGGGCGATGCCTGTCTCGACGATCAGATCGGGCTTGATGCGAAAAATCAGCTCCTGCATCGCCATTATGTCTTGCGGATACTGGATGATCGGCCGTCCGAGCCAATCGAAATTATACGAGTAGCGCGCTTCGATCGTATTGCGCATAA
This sequence comes from Salinarimonadaceae bacterium, assembly GCA_007693435.1. GTDB lineage: Bacteria > Pseudomonadota > Alphaproteobacteria > Rhizobiales > Beijerinckiaceae > Saliniramus. The sequence goes on from REDO01000075.1 coordinate 11,339, forward strand.
AATCGCCGGCTGACGCCAAAAGTAGCTTGTCGCCTCGATTGCGATGGATCTGCGCTTTGCGCTCTTCTTCGAACGTGTTCATTGATCTGCCGCCCTGAGATTGTAGCGTCCGCGCGTCAGAGCGCGAATTTCATCGAGATAGTTGTTGTTCATCACGAGAACCGTTTCCCCTTCGGACAGCTGCTCTTCGGCGACTTCTGGCGAAACGATCTGAACGGCGCTGGCTCCCATGAAGCGGCCCTGCTTCGCCGGGTTTATGTCGATCGCGCAAACGGGGCCGGCCCCACGCTGCTGCATCAGGAGTGAGTAGATTACGCCCTTCGAGGCCCCTCCCCAGATCGCATGGCGACGATGGCAAAAAGTTCGCGAGAGGTAATCGAGTTCTGTCAAGAACGTTTCGGGGAGGACGAACTCGCCGGTCCGCTCGATCGACGGGCTGCGTAGCGTAGAAAGATCAGCTACAATCCCGATATACTGACCATTGAAAAGTCTTTCCGAAGCAAGCGTCTTTCCAAACATATCGGACAGATCGGCCTGTCTAAAGTAATTCACATGTTCGTAGAAAATATCGAACCATGTACCCTTAGACGCGATCCATTCAAGGCATGGCACCTCAATATAGATCAGCCCGCCATTGTTTGCTTCTGCAAGCATTTCAAGGAAAGAAAATGGTTCATCGATATGCTCCAGAACGTGGCGCAGAACGATGCAGTCTGCGCGGAGCCCAAGACCGGGTTCGTAGAGCGCACGCACGACTCGAGGGTCGTCACCGACATAGCTCGGGTCGACGCCTGCGACATCGAAGCCCGCGCCGCGCATCATATCGAGGAACAGCCCCTTGCCGCAGCCGACTTCAAGGACCGTTCGCCCGCCGAAATGCCTTTGCAGCAGGGCTCGAACGTTGTCGAGATGGGCACGAAAAGCCGGACTGTGACCCTGTTCGTTGTCGTATCCCTCGTCGTATGTGACGAGTTTCGAATCGAATGCGGCGTTGTATACGAGGCCGCTTTCTTCGTTCTGGATGAGTCGGATGTCTCCGGTCTGACAGGCAAGCGCTGCTTCATGCGTTTCATAGACCCGGTTCTGCAGAACGGGGTATCCGTGTCCGGCGAACAGGGGCGTTTCAGACAGCACCTTCGACTCCCAGTATCCGATGGAGCTTGTTCGCATTCCCCCAGAAAGCAAAGGGCTCGTAGTCGGGATAGGGGAAGCGGCCAAGCTCCGGTGCGATAGCCCAGCCATTCTCCCGAATCCAGCCTTCGACGAGGCCGCGAACAGAGACCGGCCGTCCCGAACATAGGTTGACGATCCCGGTATCGTTCTCGTTCAGCGCGAGCGAGACGAGGTGGCTGCTTGCGTCGCGTACGTCGAGGAAGTCGCGAAGCTGCTCGCCGCCCGACATGGGAAAGCTCCGCTCGCCAGCGTTTGCCGCGGCGTGCAACTGCGAATAGAGAGAGCGCGGATTTTGTCCCTCTCCGAAGAGATAAAAGATCCGCGCCCAGGTCAGCTTGAAGCCCGTCTCATTGTGCAGAAAGCAGAGTTGTTCACGCAGCGCGTTCTTGGCGTATCCGTAGGCGTTGGCCGGGACGGCGGTCATCGTCTCGTCGATCTCGCCGCTCACCATGCCGTATTCGAAACACGTCCCCGCGACCACCAGCCGACGCAGTCCGCTGCGCACGAGCGACGAGAGAAAACGATACTGGGCAGGGAGTTCCGTCTCGAAGTGATGAAGGCTTCGATAATCGGGCAGACCGCTCCAGGCGAGATGGACGACGACGTCCGGCCGCCCGAGCGCCGCAAACGGCTCTGGGGGAGGAGCGGCGATATCGAGAGCCGTCGTGCTTTGACCAGATCGGGCATGCGGGACGGCGCCCGAACGCGACGTCGCGACTGTCTCGACCCCCCGCAAGGCAAGGTTTGCAAGCACATGGCGACCCAGAAAGCCGCTGGCTCCGATGACGGCGACCCTCATCAGAAAACCTCCAGCCGGGGCGCCGCGGTCACGAAGCGTCCGCCCCAGTCTCGCACATAAGCCAACTGGCCGGCGATTTCATTGCGGAGGTTCCAGGGCAGGATGACGACGTAGTCGGGCCGCTCCTCGGCGATCCGTTCTTCCGCGACGACCGGAATGCGGCTCCCCGGCAGAAATTTGCCCTGCTTGCCGGGGCTGCGGTCGACGACGAAGGGGATCAGGTCCGGGCGAACGCCGGCGAAGTTGAGCAGCGTGTTGCCTTTTGCGGCGGCGCCATAGGCGCATACGCGCTTGCCGTCGCGCTTGGCGTCCAGAAGGAAGCGGAGAAAGTCGTCCTTGACGGCCTCCGCCTCGGCTTGGAAGCCCGCGTAGAAGGAAACGCTGGCGACGCCGGCCTTCGCCTCCCGTGAACGCTGTTCGAAGAGGCCGTCCGCCTCCGCCCGTCTCGGGCCGTCAGCGCGCTCTGCGAAGACCCGGAGGCTGCCCCCATGCGTCGGCAGATTCTCGACGTCGAAGACCGCGAGCCCGTTCGCGGCGCAGATCCGCTCCACCGCCGTAAGCGACAGATAGGAATAGTGCTCGTGATAGATCGTATCGAATTGCCGTCCGGCGACGAGGGACAACAGTGAGGGAAACTCGAAAGTCGCGACGCCGCCCCGGGCGAGCAAGATCGCGAAACCGCTCAGGAAATCGTCAAGATCCGGCACATGGGCCAGGACGTTGTTCGCAACCATCAGATCCGCCGGTCCGTACTCCGCGAGCAGCCGCCTCGCCAGATCGGACCCGAAGAACGCCTCGACGACAGGAACGCCTTTTAGCCGTGCGGCAGCCGCCGTGCCTGCCGTCGGCTCCACTCCGAGGCACGGAATGCCGCGCGCGACGACGTACTGAAGCAGATAGCCGTCATTGGACGCGATTTCGACGACCCGGCTCGACGGGCCAAGCCCGTAGCGCGCGACCATCGTCTCGACATAGGCTTCCGCATGCGCGAGCCAGGACCGTGAGACGCTGCTGAAATAGCCGTATTCCGCATCGAACAGGCTCTCGGGAGCCGTGAAATCCGCCGTCTGAACGAGCCAGCAGCGATCGCAGACCATGACCCGGAGAGGAAGCCAACTTTCCGGGTCGGAAAGCTGTTCGGGATTTCTGTAGGCGTTCGAAGGGGGGGCCGCGCCGAGGTCAACGAAGCGGTGAGACAACGTGTTCGCGCAGTGCCGGCAGGTTTCCTTCATATTGCGATCCCTGCGAAGCCCTCGGAGAGAGGCAGCGCCTCGTCCCGCGCCGAGCGCTCTGCGATGGCGAGCGGCCAGACGATTCCTATCCGCGGATCGGTCGCGTCCAGCCCGCCCTCCGCGTGGGGCGCGTAGGCGCTCGTGTGAAGGTACAGAAGCTCGGAATTCTCCTCCAGCGCCTGGAAGCCGTGGGCGAATCCCTCCGGTATGACGAGACTCTCGTCGTTCTCGGCGCTCAGGATCCGCCCGTGCCAGGCGAGGAAGTTGGGCGATTCGCGGCGCAGATCTACGGCGACGTCGAACACCGCTCCGCGCAGGCAGCTGACGACCTTTGTCTCCGCATGAGGAGAATGTTGGAAATGCAGGCCGCGCACCGCGCCGCGCCGGCGGGTGAGCGTCCGGTTGATCTGGACGATCCGGCGTCCTCCGAGCATGGGCGCCAGTTCATCGGCGCAATAGAGCCGCTCGAGAAATCCGCGGTCGTCACCGATGGGCTTCCGGCGCAGCGCGACCAAGGCGTCGAGGTCCGTTGCGAGAACATCGAAACGCGCGTTCATTCGCGCCCGCCCGCATAGGCCGAGATCTGACCGAGCGTGACCGAAGCCATGTCCTGGCCCGCTGCGTGAGCCCGATGCCAGGAGATCGTGAGCGCGAGCGCGTCAGCGAGGTCAAGGCGCGGCTCCCAGCCCAGACCCAGCCGCGCCAGAGTGCTGTCCAGCCGCAGCAGCCCGGCTTCATGCGGATGGGACCCGGAAGCATCCATCTCGACCTTCGCGCCTGGGCCCCAGAGCGCGGCCAAGCGTTCCGCAAGAGCGCCGACTGGCGCTTCGTCCGCCGGCGCGGGACCGAAGTTCCACGCCCGGGCATGACGCGCGCCGTCGCTCCCGAGCAGATGTTCGGCGAGCATGATGTAGCCCCGCAGCGGCTCGAGCACGTGCTGCCAGGGTCGAACGGCGTTCGGGAAACGCAATCGCACCGGCTCGCCCCGCGCGAAAGCGCGCATGCAGTCCGGCACCAGCCGGTCGGCGGAGAAGTCGCCGCCGCCGATCACGTTGCCGGCGCGGACCGACGCGACCCGGGCAGGGTGATCGCCGGGACCGAAGAAGGAAGCCCGAAGGCTCGCGACCGCGATCTCGCAGGCTCCCTTGCTGGCGCTGTAGGGATCGCGGCCGCCGAGACGATCCGTCTCGCGATAGGGATGTTCCCATTCCCGGTTTTCATAGACCTTGTCGGACGCCACGATGACGACGGCTTCGACGGACGGCGTGCGCCGGACGGCCTCGATCAGGTGGACCGCGCCCATGACGTTCACCGCGAAGGCGCCGACGGGATCCTGGTAGCTTTCGCGAACCAGCGGCTGGGCCGCAAGATGGAAAACGACCTTCGGCCGCGCCGACTGCACGGCGTCGACGACGACGCCCAGATCGCGCACGTCACCACGCCTGTCGCTGGCGAGGCGAGGTCCGACATCGGCGACATCGAAGAAAAGCGCGTCCGCAGTCGGATCGAGCGCCAGCCCGTGGACTCGCGCCCCAAGCTCGGAGAGCCAAAGCGACAGCCATCCGCCCTTGAAACCCGTGTGACCGGTGACGAGCACGTCTGCGCCGGACCAGGGGTTCGCGCTCGCGCTCACCAAACCCTCCACGGCGCATCGCCCGACGCCCAGAGGGCCTCGAGCTGCGTCTTGTCGCGAAGCGTATCCATCGGTTGCCAGAAGCCCTCATGCTCATAGGCCATCAACTCGCCGGTTTCTGCGAGCGTCGTCAAAGGCTCGGCCTCGAAGCTCGTGGCGTCCCCGGCGATGAGATCGATCACCGATGGAGAGAGCACGAAAAACCCTCCGTTGATGTAGCCCCCGTCGCCGCGCGGCTTTTCCGTGAACCCGGTCACGCGAACGCCGTCGCGCGTGAGCGCGCCGTAGCGACCGGGCGGGCGGACCGCCGCCACGGTCGCCTTGCGTCCGTGCGCGCGGTGGAAGGCGACTTCGGCGGAGATGTCGATGTCCGCGACGCCATCCCCGTAAGTGAAGCAAAAGGCCTCCTCGTCCCGAAGATAGTCGGCCACTCGGCGTAGCCGTCCCCCCGTAAGTGTCGCCTCGCCCGTGTCAACAAGCGTTACGCGCCAAGGCTCGCTCGCCCGTCTATGAACATCCAGAGAATTTTTGCCTATATCAATCGTGATATCTGATGAATGAAGCGCGTAATTTATAAAATACTCTTTGATCAAGTATCCTTTGTATCCGCAGCAAACGACGAAATCTGTAATGCCGTGCGCGGAGTATATCTTCATAATATGCCAGAGAATCGGCTTGCCGCCGATTTCCACCATCGGTTTCGGCCGCAGATGTGTTTCTTCGGAGAGGCGCGTCCCAAGTCCCCCGGCGAGAATGACAGCTTTCATATCGACGAAGCCGCTGTAGTGGAGGCGGAGGAATGGGGGCGAGCCGTTCAGCTGGCTCTGAACGCCATGCCTTGGAAGGTCCGTATATCGATCGGCTCAGGCATCGTCAATGGCCGCGCCCGATCCCGGGCGGTATCGGGGAAGCGGCGGTTCCGGCTGTTTCCAGCGGTCTTCGGCAGGCGAAAGGCAGACCTGATCCCGCTTCTCGTGCAACCGGGCTTTGGGTCCACTGCTCCCTGGCCGCCACCGGGAAGGCGCCGGCGACTGCCGACCGTTTCGCTTTTTCAATCGACGCGGCTGGACGCTCCGGGCGCGAAAAGCGATCCGATCGCTCCCGACCACGCTCCCGGGATGGCGGCGGCGAGTC
>REDO01000203.1 GCA_007693435.1 Salinarimonadaceae bacterium
CACCAAGCCGCTGCAGGATACTTATCACTGGAGCAATGCCCAGGTTTCCCTGGTCTTTAGTCTGGCGGTAGCCGGCCTTGGCTTTTCCGCCCTCTACACAGGTCCGCTGGTGGCCAAGCTCGGGGGCGCCGGCTGATGAAGCGCTCCGCGAAATTTTTTGTTGCCGGTTATCTTATCGCGGCGCTGGGATTGTATCTTGGATCGGGCGTGATCGGTGATATCAGCTCGCCGGCGGTGAGTCGTCTGAGTTTCATTATTCTGGCGCTGGGATATGGCGTCATCGGTGGTATCGGCCTCGGCACTGGCTATGTAACCTCGGTTTCAACAGTCGCGGGTTGGTTTCCCGACAAAAAAGGCTTTGCTACCGGGATGATCGTAATGGGCTTCGGGATAGGTGCCTTATTCATGAGCAAGGTTTTTGCCCCTTTTTCCATGCAACTCGCCTCGAACAATGTGGCCGTGGCGTTTTTGCTCATTGCCGGCGTTTTTGCTGTCATCATGGTGCTCGCCTGCCGGTACATATACAGCCCGCATGCGGCGGCGGGCTTGCTGCACCACAAGCCCACGGAAGCCGACAACTACGAGCCCCTACTGCACCAGCGAATACGACTGTGGCTCATCTGTTTTACATATAGCCTCGCAGGTTTGGGCATTATTAGTTTGTTGTCGCCTCTGATGCAGAATGTGTCGCTGGCGGCTAACCCGGGCCGCAGTGCAGCCGAGCTAGCGGCTGTGGGGGCGACCTTGATCGCGATCGCCTCCATCGGTAACAGCGTCGGTCGTCTGTCATGGGCCTGGATTTCGGATGTCATCGGCAGGGTGAACGTCTTCATCATCATGCTTGGCACAAGCGCAGTGGTTTTTCTCATTCTCCCACAGGTCGCATCGCCAATTATCTTCAGTATTCTCATCTGCTATGTGATCGCTTCCTATGGCGGTTGCTTCGGCACCATTCCCTCGCTCATCAGCGACCTCTATGGAGCAAAACGCATGTCCACCCTGCATGGGCTGGTACTAACCGGCTGGGCCACGGCAGGACTCACGGCCCCGCCTTTCTTTGGATATCTATACGACAAGTTCCCCGATCATGCCGCCAATTACGTCTACTACATTTGCGCCGGCGCCTTATTGTTCTCAACCGCACTGGCCTTTTCTTTTAAGCACCTGCACAAACACTGTATAATGCTCATTCCCGCGATGCCGTCTGATGGGAGCAAAACACCGCTGGGCGGATTGACAGCCGATGAAGTATTGGATGAATCGCCAACTCGCTGAGTATAGATACCTGAGCAGTTTTTAAGAAACTCATTGCCCGGGCAATTCCCGGTTCGTTGAGATGTCTTTGATGATTTGGTCGGGCTCAGGGCGCAATGGCGCTCGGATAAGCTGCCGGCTTACAGGAGTGCGGCTTATTAGACCGCATAATCCCCTTGGTACGCTCTCGATCCCGGGCTTATCCGAGCCCCATTGGACTCAGGGCCGACGCCGACGGTTGGGAGGAAATTTACCTCAACGACGCCCTCTTCTGCCGAACCGCGTTCTGTTACGGGTACTTCCCGGGCTACCGCCACAACTCCTACGGCTTCCGCCTCGCCGACAAGCTGTATGGCCCCGCAAACAAGTCCCTGCCCCCTCAAAAGCGGGTTGCCCCTCGAATCTCCGCGGGAAATTCGCGACGGAGCCGCGCCTCCGTCGACCCCGCCGACAAGCCGGTTAGACCAAACAAGCCCGCCGCGCACCGGACAAAGCACCGGCGCGGGGTTCGGACGGCGGGCGGGAGCAGGGGCGCGGTCCGGGAGCCGTCGGGTGCGTCGGAAGTGTCAGCGGCAATAAGCGCGCGGCTCCCCTGCCGTACCGAGGCAGCATTGTCGACCGACATTTGTGATGAACGCGCGGACGGTCATGTCGGACGGGTCGTTTCCCTCGCGGACCGGACCGCACTCGCCTCGCCCCGGAAAACGATGACATCGCCGGTCTCGAACCGGCTGTCGGCCCACGGGCTTCCCTCCGGACCGGCACCAAATTCCGAATATAGGAACGACTCGATGCGGTCGCTCACCTCGTCATCCCATGATTGGAAGGTGACCTCGTCGCCGTCGATGGTGACCCGGTCGGGAACTTCGGGATGGCGAAGCCGGTCCATACGGTGACGGGTTGGAAATGGCTGGCCCCGGCGATCCAGTTTCCGCCCGCGGAGAAATTGTCGGGATCGACAAGGAGCGGGACATTGGCTACCACACCGTGGATCTCTTCGTCGCCCGCCGTGCCCCCGGATTCGAAATACTCGCTTCTATCGGCGAGCGGTTGTACAAGGCGGATTTCGCTGGTGCGGACAAACCGGATCGGAATCGCCCTGCGGCGCAGTGTGGGGACCAAGCGCCGCAGTCGAAGCGGCAAGCGAACATGGTAGGGATAGCGATACGATTCCGAACAGTGCAGCGAAGGGCTCCATGGTGTTTTCTATCCGTTGACGGTGTGTTTTGTAAGAGGAAGAATTGAGGAAAGCTCCATGAAGGGATGCGGCAAGGGAAAAGCGGACGGGGAGCGGGAGCGAGGTTTGGCACGTATTGAGGGGCCGGTTGGATTCGCGCGGGGTCGATGGAGGCGGGGCTCCGTCGCTACGGAGTGGCGCGCATTTCCGAAGGCAAACCCCTGATTGACAAACTCCTGTGGATTTCCTGGATTTGCATTGCACCCTTGCACCTGGCTCGAAAACTGCGGAGACTCACGGGAGATTCATTATTAAGACGGATCGTCAGCACATGAATTGCCGACTTGGTGAGTTCGCGGCCCGAAGCATAGGCTGCCTACCCGTATGATTTGCGGTTCAGTCCTCGATACGGGAGGATGATCAGCGGCTTGTGTGGCAGTGCGACGCTCGCCGCGGCGAACGGAGTTCATTTTACCATGATAAATCGAGATCCAATTCCGGGTGTAAGCACGGCTTTCATTGTGCTGGCGGCTCTTTTCTGGGGCTTGTCAGGCGGGATCGGCGGTATTCTTATGGCGGACGGCTGGGACGCGTTCGTCGTTTCATTCTACCGTGGTGTGATCGGATTGCTGGTCGTCCTCGTCTGGCTGGGGCTGCGGCCGCGTGGCAGCGGACTGGCAAATCGCCGCTTATGGTTCTGGTCAGCGATCGCCGGTTTGGGCGTAGCCGGCAACTTCTCGTTCTATTTCGTTAGCATCGCGCAGGGAAGCGTCGCGGTTGCGGCTACGTTGATGTACTGCGCACCCGTGTTCGTGTATCTCGTGTCGTTCGCACTAAAGCTTGAAAGCCCCAGCGCACTGAAGTGGGCGGCGATTGCGGTGGTGATGTTTGGCATCGTGTTGCTTACACAGATTTACGATGTCGGAGCGAGCGGCGTCACGCCTATAGGGGTCGGCGCAGGGCTGCTTGCCGGGCTGTCCTACGCAGTCTTCATCTTCGGCTTCAAGTATGCCGCACCGCACGGCAGTCCGCAGGCGATTCTCTGCATAGCGTTCGCGGTTCTCGCCGTCATCCTTATCTGGCCGGGTGATGCCCACCAGATCGTCGCCGCCCTGAGCACGCCGGATTGGCCGCTGTTTGCAGCACTGGGTGTGTTCGGCGCGGGATTGTCGTTTGTGCTCTATATCGTCGGCCTGAAACACACGGCACCGGCCGTGGC
>REDO01000040.1 GCA_007693435.1 Salinarimonadaceae bacterium
CGCCGCCGGTTGGGTGGGTTGAATCACCCGGAGATTACGCCGCCTTCAAATTTCCGGCCTTATGTAGCAAATGCACCAACTTTCGGCGCGCTTCGAGCGCTGGATTTCCCTAGAATCCGGTGCATGGGGACGATCTCAAGAGCAAGCGATTTCAGCCACACCGTCAACGGGCTTCTCCAGAAGCGCGCCGATCTGTTCAACGAAGCCGAACGCATCCGGGACCGGCTGGCAGAAATCAAGAACGACATTGGCGCGATCGATCGCACCTTGGGCGTTCTCGGATACCAAGGCGATCTCGACGCCGCCATGCCTCGCCAGAAGCGCGAAGTCATCTTCGGCAAGGGCGAACTGTCCAAGGCGATCTATCGCGAATTGCGGGAAGCGGAAGGGCCGTTGTCCAGCCGCGACATAGCCCGTGAGATCGTCACCCTGCGCGGCGAAGATGCGCGAGATCGGCGCTACCTGTCGGAACTCACGAGGCGCGTCAGCAAGGCCTTACGTGGCATGCGGGACGATGGGAACGTGCGCAGCGTGGCCGACGCGAAGGGGAATCTGATGTGGGAGCGGCGTTGAGCCTAGGCGACGCGCTTGTGGTACATTTGTACATCGCGGTGCGACAAATCGGCTAGTTCGGCGTTGTCCACCTATCAAGGCGAGCGAAAATCTGAGATGATTCGGCATCCTGCTGTCACCTCAGACCGCTAGGCGGCGAGGCGAAAGATGCTGATCACACACGAACGCGAAAAACTGATTCATTCAATAATATATTTTGTCCGCAACACAAAATATTGCGGCAAGGTAAAGCTATTCAAATTGCTGTATTTCTTTGATTTTGAACATTTCAAGCAGACAGGAAGAAGCGTCACAGGCATGAACTATTCCGCATGGAAAATGGGCCCCGTGCCAGTCGATCTTTTCGAAGAAATCGACCGACCGGAACCAGATATGGCTGAATCCATCCGGTTTGAAGAAAAAGCATATAAGAACGGCGAGCGCATGATGCTCGTTATGACACCGCAAATCGAATTCTCTGATCGGCATTTCACTAAGCGCGAAATTCGCCTTTTGAATTCGCTTTCATCTGAATTTCGTGAAACTCTGGCCGATGAGATGATCGAGGCAACTCATCTAGAGAACATGCCTTGGGATAAAGTCTACAACAAAGAAGGCCGCAAGCGGGCGCACATTCCTTACGAACTTGCGCTTCGCCCTGACGATGCGGATGCTGTAAATGCAGTAGCAAGAGAGCGTAAGGAATTGCTGGAGAAATTGGCGTGAACGTTGGATCTGTCTTCTTCGACGGTGAATTTGAATTTCACGACGGAGAGACAGGCGAGAAACTATTCGTGGTTATCGGGAACACTTCTGGCGTGGCTTTGGTTTCAAAGACAACATCAAAGCAGAGGGGAAAAGGAACGGCGTTCGGGTGCCAGCATGCTGATCGATTCCCAAATTTCTATTTGCCGCCCGGCTGCTGTTACCTCAAGACTAGTACGTGGGTGTGCCTCGACGAATTTTACGAACTCAACTTCGCTGCGGTTCTTCAGAAGCGATTCCAGAACATCATAAAATTCGTATGTACGCTCGAACCTACTCTTGTGCGCCAGATTCAAGAGTGTGCATCAGAGAGTTTAGACATCACGGATTTTCAAAGGACGATTGTGGGGGCGTGTCTGGTCACGCCGCCCGCTGCCAATAACCCGCCCACGTCCGGCTGACCGGGTGCGCCATCGCCTGACCGAGCAAGCGGTCAGCGAGCAAGCCGTTGCTCTCGCGACGGTGATCTTCCTTCCAAGCCGCCTCATGGGCGTACTGCGACAGGTAGCGCGGGGAAACGCCGTGGTGCTGTCCGGTGATCATCCGGCGCAGGCGGGAGAAGTAGCTTTCAACCTGATTGGTGCATCCGTCTGAGCCCATGCTGTAGGCTTCCGAGTGGTTGATGCGATGAACGGTCCAGCCAGCGTGAAGGCTATCCCAGTGGCCCGCCTCGTCGGCGTGGATGGTTGCGAGGCGACACACATGGCTCTGAGCCAGCGCGACGCCTTCACCTTCGGCAAGCGTGACGAAGGGGAGCGTGCGGCCTTTGCGCTGGCGGAAGGCGACGACAACGCGGCGGGTGCCAGTCTGGTGCTTGGCGAGGCGACGGTCGATCCGGTCTTCCTTCAAGTTGGCGGGGCGGATATGGCCGCCGAAATAGGCGCCATCGACTTCAACCGTTCCGGTCAGCGCCTCGACGCCGCCGATCTCGGCCGCCATCGTCTCGCGCAGCTTGTGCAACAGAACGAAGGCCGTCTTGTACTGGCAATCCAGATCGCGGGAGAGCTGGAGGGCGGCGATGCCCTTGACGCCGTTGACGAAGATGCAGATCGCGGCGAGCAGATCGGTGAAGGCCATCTTGCGGGAAGCGAAGATCGTCTCGCTGGTGACGCTGAACTGATGGCCGCAAGCCTTGCACTTGAAGCGGCGGCGGGTGCTGATCTCGTAGGTTTCGCAGCAGCCGCAACGGGGGCACACGGCCTCGCCGTCCGTCGCATGCCAGCGGATTTTGCGGAAGGTCTCATAAGCCTTGTCTTCCCCGCCCTTATAGATCTCCTTGAGGGAGAGGGTGCGGGCCTGGGCGGAGAGGAGGAAGTGCTGAGCCATTGTCATCGTTTCCAGTGCTTATGCACTGAATATGATGATGGCGCGTCACCTTGTCAAGGGCTTTTGCATCACATATGATGACACTCGCATCATGGAGAGTGTCATGCCGGATCGGACGGACTGGGAAGAAAAAGCCAAGGGACTCCTGCGCGCAGAAATGGCCCGTCGAGGCGTCACCTACGCGCAACTCGTCGAAAGGCTGGAAGGGATCGGGGTAGAGGAAAACGAGCGGAACCTGCGCAACAAAGTCAGCCGAGGGAAATTCACAGCTGGGTTTCTGCTTCAGGTTATGGTGGCGTTAGGAGCAAAAGATATGCGCATTGAGTGAAGGGGCTAATCCAGCATGCACCTGACTAATGCGTCATAGGCGGCTGCGTATTTTTTCCGCTCTTCGCCAATGTAGCTGGCCGCTTTTTCTTTTTCTGTCTCGTCCGTCGAAAGTAATTGAATTCTAAGAAGCGTGATTATCCGGTTGTAGTGCGTTTCAATGCTATCAAGAACCTCCGTAATTGAATCGTCCTCCGCCCGAACAAGGCGGATGGGCGATCTAATCGCGCGATGATCTGATAGCCTACTAATCGAATAGTCCTCGACATGCTCCTCAATTTTATGGTCTGTTATGAAATTAAGTACGGCCATTCTTGCGTCGATCAGCCGGTTTTTCATCTCTCGCCGTCGCTTTTCTCTCGGCTCGTCGATTTCAGCCTGTAGCTCAGCAATGCGCTTCTGATCGCGCCTCCATATGAAATACGGAGCGCAGACGACTCGTATAGCGAATGCGACGCCAATGGCGGCGAGGAGCCAGACCGATAGCGTGATCCCAGTAGGGTCCATTTCATAGCCCCAGAGGAAAAACACGCCGGGGGCTAGCGCCGACACGACCGCAGAAGCGATGTCGATACGCAGGAACGCTCGTTGGAACACGAAAGCGAAGACGAGTGAAAGGTACGCCATCGCGGCAGAAGAGCAGGTATTGTCCAGCTTGTGGAGTCGCAAGCATCTCAACTTCCTTCCGAGGCCTTGGTGCGTTTGCTACATAAGGCCGGAAAACTCTACGGAATTCCGTTTCGTCATGCGACGGCGGCCCTGCATGTGAACACCGCCATTCTCGCGGAAAAGGGGCTTGCGGTTCCGACCACGTTTGAAGAAGTGCTCGAAGTAGCCCGCGCGGCGACGCATACGCGCGCGGACGGGGCCAAGGTCTTCGGTCTTGTGCTTGATGAGCGCGCGCCGACGCATATCACGGACATCGCCAGAGCGCAGAGCAATGGCGACTTCCTGACGCCGGACTTCGATCTTCGCGCCAACAGCCCCGAAATGATCGCCGCCGTGCAGACGGTGAAGGAGCTTTTCGACGAGGGCGTGCTGCCCGACACTTTCCTGAATTTCCAGACCGAGGACGCGATCACCCTCATGCAGCAGGGGCGCGGGGTCATGGCGATCTCGCCGTTCGGCAGAAACCGCAACTTCAACAATCCCGCCGAGAGCCTGTTCGCCGGAGACATCATTTCGATCCCGCTCCCGGCGTCGGAGACGTTGTCTGACTTCGATGTGGCGCCGGTCAGAACGGAATTCTGGGCGATGTTCATTCCGCAGAATGCAGCCAATCACGAACTTGCGTGGGATTTCATCCGGCATGCATCGACCCGGGAGAACACCATCAGAGGGGCGCTGAACGGCAACGGCCCGGTGCGGCCCTCGGCCTATGACGATCCGCGGATGGGTGATCTGATCGCCTATGCCGACGCCGAGCAGCGCGTCCTGGCTGTCGCGCGCCCGCCCCTGCCGGGCTGGAGAAATTCAGCGCGGGTCGTGGATATATTCAAGGAGGAGATGGATCTTCTGCTTCTCGGGATGAAGACGGCCGAAGCTGCGATGGAATCGGTTCAGGAACGGGTGACGCCGCTGCTGCCCAACTGATCCAATCCGCAACGGAAGCGACCGCCGAGCGTCGGAGTATTTCCAGCGTCTCGGCGGTTCACTTCAGGGAGCCCCCGGATGTTTGAGACGAATCGCTGGGTTGCGGCCCTGATGGTTTCACCGGTTCTTCTGTTGCTGCTTGCAGCGATCGGCATACCGTCCGTCCTGGTGATCTGGTTGTCCTTCACGGAATCCACGTTCGGCGTGGGGTCGAGATTCGTCGGTCTGGACAATTACCGCCAGATCTTTGCTGACAACATATTCTGGCGCGCCACTCTGAACACGTTCATCATTGTGAACGTTGTTGTTTACGTCGAGTTGCTGCTGGCGCTGCTTCTCGCAGTATCGCTCAATTTCCGGTTTATCGGAAAAGGGTTGGTTTTTTCGATCCTGATTGCGCCCTATGCCGTGTCCGAAGTCAGCGCCGTGGTGATGTGGAAATTCGCCTTTGAGCCTGGCGTCGGAATTTTCAATATCTTGCTGGACAGGTTTTTCGGGATCGACTTCAACTGGACCCGCAACCCGTTTCAGGGCCTAGCGCTCATTTCCCTGGTCTCGATCTGGATACATCTGCCGTTCACGCTGATCATCCTTTATTCGGCCGTCGCCACGGTGCCTGAGGATCTCAAGGCCGCAGCCCGAATCGAGGGGGCGACCGAAACGCAGGTTTTCTGGCACGTCACGCTCCGGGTGATAGCGCCGGCGATCCTCATCGCCCTGATGTTTCGCTACATCTTCGCAATGCGCCTGTTCAGCGAGGCATGGCTTCTGACGCAAGGCGGCCCGGCGCGCATGACGGAAGTTCTCGGGATTTATCTGTATCGATCCGCATTCCGGTACTTCGACTTCGGTCCGGCGGCCGCAACGGGGATCGCCATGCAGTTCCTGTCTTTGCTGGTGGCTTCATTCTACTTGTACCGGCTCTACAAGGGGATGCGGGTCAATGCTTGAACGCTACCTTACACTCGCCCTTCGGTCGATCGTGCTTGGAATCGGCGTTGTCTGGTCGGCCTTTCCGATCTTCATGGTGGTGTCGTCTTCATTCAA
Organism: Salinarimonadaceae bacterium; assembly: GCA_007693435.1. Lineage (GTDB taxonomy): Bacteria > Pseudomonadota > Alphaproteobacteria > Rhizobiales > Beijerinckiaceae > Saliniramus. The sequence goes on from REDO01000040.1 coordinate 5,611, forward strand.
GACCCCGATCGATATCTTCGCCTATCCGCCGAAGTTCATCGCCTTTTCACCGACGCTGGAAAATTACAGCACGCTGTTTCGGGCGTGGCCGCAATTTATCAGCGGCTTGTGGAGTTCGCTGATCGTTACCGTCGGGGCGACAGTCTTGACCGGCGTCGTCTCGTTGATGGCCGGCTATGCCTATTCCCGCTACCAGTCGCGGTGGCTGACGTTATCGGCGTTCTCGATGATCCTGTTGCGCATGCTTCCGCCGGTCGTCGTGACAATCCCGCTTTTTCCAATAGTGAACCAATTCAGGTTGAACGACACGCACGCGCTTCTGATCATGTTGTATGCGGCGTTTTTCGTCAGCTTGGCGACCTGGATACTGAAGACGTTCATCGATCAGATCCCTCGCGAGCTGGAGGAAGCCGCCGAGGTGGAAGGGGCTTCGCTGTTGCAAAGGCTCACGAAGATCATTCTGCCGTTATCGGTTCACGGGATGGTCGCCGCCTGCGTATTCGTGGTGGTTTTCGCCTGGAACGAATACATGTTCGCGCTGATCTTCACATCCAGCGAGGCCAAGACCGCGCCGCTGGTTCTCGCCGAGATAACGGGCACCCTCGAAGGGGTGCAGTGGGGGGTGCTCTTCGCCGCCGCCACGGTGCAACTGGCTCCAATCCTGATCTTCGTAATCCTGGTTCAGAAATACATCGTCATCGGATTGACCGCCGGCGCGGTAAAGGGATGAAATCCATGTCCGACCTCAAGATCGACCGTATCAACAAAGCTTACGGGGACTTTAAGGCGCTGATCGACATTTCCCTGGACGTGCAGAACGGGGAATTCGTGGTCCTTGTCGGTCCTTCCGGCTGTGGAAAGTCGACTCTTCTGCGGTCCATAGCTGGGCTCGAGCGCATTTCCTCGGGTGACATCGTGTTGGGTGGTCGCTCGTTGAAGAACGTCGCGACCCGCGATCGTAACGTCGCCATGGTGTTCCAGAGTTACGCCCTGTTCCCGCATCTTACCGTTGCCGAAAACATCGGTTTCGGAATGAAGATCCGGAAGCGGGGTCGCCCTGAAATAGAAGAGACTGTCACGAAAGCCGCCAAGCTCCTGGGTTTGCATGAGCTGGTCGGGCGATACCCTCGCGAATTGTCGGGCGGTCAGAGGCAGCGTGTGGCGATGGGCCGTGCGATCGTGCGCGACCCGGAAGTCTTTCTGTTCGATGAGCCCTTGTCGAACCTCGATGCGAAGCTGCGCGTCCAGATGCGGACAGAAATCAAGGCGCTTCGGCAAAGGCTGGGGATCACGTCGATTTACGTGACGCATGACCAAGAGGAGGCGATGACGCTCGCGGACAGGATCGTGGTCATGAATGAAGGCCAGATCGAACAGATCGGAACGCCGCTCGATCTGTATGACCGACCTGTCAATCTGTTCGTCGCCGGTTTCATGGGCTCGCCGCCGATGAATTTCATTCCCTGCCAGCGCGTGGGGGACAGTCTGAGCGCAGCCGGCGCCGCGATCGCGCCATCGAGCCTGCCGTCGCATCTGCCCGAAAAGCTGGTGCTGGGCATACGGCCCGAGGCGCTTGTGTTCGATTCCGAGGGCGCCCTGGAAGGAACCGTCGAGGTCATCGAACAGCAGGGGCCTCACACGCTGGTCATCGTCCGCCTCGACGATGGAACGATGGTTTACGCGCAGGCCCACAAGCACATCCGGCTGCGCTTCGGGGATGCGGTCCAGCTTGGGTTTGATTGGAGCGATGCGCATCTGTTCGACGGCGTCAGCGGGTTACGAATTGAATTGAACAAGGACGGACGCTGATGGGACGCAGAGCAATCGTGACCGGAGCGGCGGGAGATCTCGGCGCCGCAGTCGCAAACCGTCTCGCCGAACAGGGCGACAGGGTCGTGTTGGCCGACACCGACGAGGCGGGCCTGTCAAAGGTTCTCGCAAGTCTGCCGGGCGGTGGTCACAGAACAGTCAGGCTCGATGTTTCAGACGAAGCTGCAGTCGCGGCACTCGCCGAAAGCCTGAACAAGGACGGGGAGGGGCTTGCCGCGCTTTTCAACAATGCGGGGGTCAATGGCGCAACCATTCCGATCGCCGATCATCCACTGGACGATTTCCGGCGCACGTTCGAGGTGAATGTCTTCGGTAATTTCCTGATCCAGAAGCACATGCTGCCCATCCTTGCGCAAGCCGGGAATTCATGGGTCGTGAACACCGCTTCCGAAGCCGGCACGCGGGCCAACGCCAGACGCGGATGCTACGCGGCGACGAAGGCGGCGGTCATCCAGCTGACCCGCGCCGTTGCGCTTGAATACGCGTCACAAGGCATGCGGGTGAACTGCCTTTGCCCAGGCCCTATCGAGGGGCGGTTCATGGAGCGGTCCGAAGCCGGGTTTCCGGACCCCAAGGCCATTCGAGAAATAATCGAGGCCGGATCGGCGCTGGGACGCTACGCAATGGCCGATGAAATAGCGCAGCATGTGCGTTATCTGCTGACAGACGCCCCGCCTTATCTCACCGGCTCCGTCCAGCTTATCGATGGATGCAGGCGATGAGCGATGCCTGGGCCTTGATGCCTATGCAGACTTCGCTCGGGGCAAGCGATTGCGCCATAGAGGCCGCGTTCACCCGTGCACGGCGGCGGCGCCATGCGGGGGCAGGCATATCGCCCGGCGGCATTCTGCTGCGTTCAGGCCCAGGGCTACACGGCGCGGATCGCGACCGAGACATGGCCTGCGCCAGCTCCACCTGCCTGTCACTGCTCAATAACGAACAGGAATAATCATGGCCCGCATCGACAAGGTCGAATTGATCCACTTTGAATTCGTCGTTCCGGGGCTCGGGCCTGATCGAGACGGGACGCTTGGTTACAATCCTGACGCCCAAAGCTCCTTGAAAAGTTTTGTCCTGCGCATCCACGATGCAGACGGATCGGTTGGCGAATACTGTCCCATGCATTCGGGAAAGCATCCGGCGGTCACCAATCAGACCATTCCGCTTTTGAAATCGCTTGTCGGCCGTGACAGTCTGGCGCGCGAAGGGCTTTATCAGGACTACAAGCGTCGTCACAGGCATCTTGCCGGCACAGGTTATTCGGCCATCGACATCTGCCTTTGGGATCTTTTCGGCAAGAAAACCGGGATGCCCATTGCAGCACTGCTCGGGGGTTACCGCTGGGAGTTGCCGACCTATGCCAGCACCATATCCGGAGATCACAATGGCGGGCTGTCGTCGCCCGAACATTATGCTGAATTCGCAGTGCAATGCCTCGAGCTTGGCTACAGGGGCTTCAAGATGCATTGCTGGGCGGATGGAGACCCGAAACCGGAAATCGCGACCATCGCAGCCGTAGCCCGCGCCGTCGGCGGCAAGATGGAGCTGATGACGGACCCGGCGAGCCATATCGCAACCTATGCCGATGCGCTGCGGATAGGACGAGCCTGCGATGACCACGAATATTACTGGCTGGAGGATCCGCTTGCCGATTGCGGTCAGGCCCCTCATGTCCACAGGCTGCTGAAGCAACACCTGCGAACGCCTCTTCTGCTGACCGAGCATGTGCGTGGGCTCGAGGCGAAAACGCCCTGGATCACCGAAATGGCGACGGACTTTCTGCGCGCCGATCCGGAATATGATCTTGGAATCACCGGTGTCATGAAAACCGCCGCGCTTGCGGAGGCCTTCGGGATGGATGTCGAACTGCATTCCTGTGGTCCGGCGCACCGGCACTGCATGGCGGCGATCCGGAATTCCAATTTCTATGAACTCGGACTTGTTCATCCCAAGATGGGGAACCCGCTTCCTCCGATCTTTGCATGCAGCTACTCGGACGATCTCGAGGCGGTCGGCGCCAATGGGTGTGTGCCCGTGCCGACCGGCCCCGGACTCGGCGTCACGCTCGACGAAGAGTTTCTTGCGCATGCCGAATTGAGTCGCCAGAGCTTCGTCTGATCATGGCGGATGGTGCGAAAACCCGGGATTTCGTCATTGTCGGGGCTGGAGCGGCGGGATGCGTTCTCGCCGGCCGATTGTCGGAACAGACGCAAAATCATGTGCTGCTGATAGAGGCCGGCCCCGATATCCCCCCCGGCGCGGAACCGGCCGATATTCTTGACCCCTATCCCTACGCTGCAGCGTTCAATTCCACGTACCACTGGAAGGGCCTGCAAGCGCGGTTCGGAACGCGTCATGGCGCGGATGATCCGCTGCGTGGGTATGAGCAGGCGCGGCTTCTGGGGGGAGGGTCGTCGATAAACGGGCTTCTCGCCAACCGCGGAACGCCGGATGATTACGATGACTGGGCGGAGCGCGGCGCCGTCGGCTGGTCGTGGAAGGATGTGCTGCCCTTTTTCCGCAAACTTGAAACCGATCTGGACATGCCGGATCCAGGTTTGCACGGGCGGAACGGGCCGATCATGATCTCGCGCGTGCCGCAGGCTGAATGGCCCGGGTTTTCGCGCGCTGCGAGCGACGCCTTCGGCGCCGCCGGCTTTCCCTATATCGCAGATCAGAACGGGGAATTTCACGATGGCTGGTTTCCGATGGCGGTCAGTTCGAATGGCCAGCGCCGCATCTCGGCGGCTGCGGGATATCTGAGCGCCGCTGTCCGGGCGCGGCCGAATCTCGATGTATTGACGGGCCAGAAGGTCCGGCGCGTGCTTGTGTCAGGCAGAAGGGCGATCGGCGTCGAAACCGATGCCGGTCACTACATGGCGCGGGAAGTCATACTTTCAGCGGGCGCCCTGATGTCCCCCGCGCTTCTGATGCGCTCGGGCATCGGGCCCGCCGGTCATCTTCGCGATCTGGGGATCACCGTCACGGCCGATCTGGCCGGCGTCGGCCGCAATCTGCAGGAGCACCCCTCGATCGCCTTGTCGGCCTTTCTCAGACCAGGATATCGACTGGGCAAAACGCCTCGCCGCCATGTCCATGTCGGCCTGCGCTACAGTTCCGGGCTTGGGCCACGGAGCGACATGTTCGTTACCGCCGTCGCGAAATCCGCCTGGCACCCGTTTGGCCAGCGTATCGGCACGTTGTTTGGTTGGATCAACAAGCCGGCTTCCAGCGGTCAGCTGAGCCTGACTTCGCCTGATCCCGACGCGTATCCCGATATCCGGTTCGCCTTGCTCGATGATCCTGCGGATCTCTCGCGCATGATGGCGCTTTTCCGGACAATGGCGGGTTTCTTCGAATCTGACGCTCTGTCCGAGACAAGCAGCGATCCCTTCGCCGCCCGACACGGCGCTCTGGCGGCGATGGTTGGCGCTCAGTCGGCAAGGAACTGGCTCCTGACCGCCATCCCCGCTGCAATGGCGGATGGCCCGACATGGCTTCGGCGCGCGGTTTTTCGTCGGCTTGCGGCTTCGGGCTTCGATCTCGCCCGAACCCTGTCGGACGAGGCCTTGCTCGAGCAAGTCGTTCGCGATCACACGATCGGGGGGTGGCACCCCTGCGGAACCTGCCGGATGGGCCCGCCGACGGACCCGGGAGCCGTTGTGGATCCCGCGCAGGCCAGAGTTCACGGCGTCGAGGGGCTGCGGGCCGTCGACGCCTCGGTGATGCCCGCCGTGCCGCGCGCCAATACCAACATTCCCACGATCATGCTGGCGGAGAAATTCGCAGCGGCGATTCTGTCCGAGCCAAAACAGTGAAAGGATTGCCCAAACGGCGTTGTCACGAGCGGGCGCAGCGCCGCCGCCTTCCTCTGCGGCGAGCCCGGCCGCGTCTATGCCGGTCGGGCGATCGATATCCGCAAACCCGAATTCCGCGCCGCGATCGGCTCGCGCCGACGCCTCAATGACCATGGGAGTGACGCCAATGAACGACATCGATCTCAAGGGCCGCATGGCGGTCGTCACCGGCGGCGCGCAGGGCATCGGCCGCGCGGTCGCCGAGCGCCTGATCGCCTCTGGCGCCCGCGTCGCGCTCTGGGACCGCGACGCGGCGCTCGTGGCCGCGACGGCGGCCGAACTCGGCGCGGGAACCATCGCCTGCGCCGTCGATCAGACCGATTTCGCCGCCGTGTCGGGGGCGCGCGAAGAGACGGAGGCTGCGTTCGGGCGCATCGATATCCTCGTCGCGAACGCGGGCGTCGCCGGCTCGAACGCCCCCGTGGCCGATTACGACGTCGAGGAGTGGAAGAGCGTCGTCGATATCAATCTCAACGGCGTCTTCCATTGCTGCAAGGCGGTGACGCCGGGGATGATGGCGCGCGATTACGGGCGCATCGTCAACGTCGCCTCGATCGCCGGAAAGGAGGGCAATCCCAACGCCGCGGCCTATTCGGCCTCCAAGGCCGGCGTAATCGCGCTGACCAAGTCCCTCGGCAAGGAGACGGCGGCGAAGAATGTCGCGGTCAATTGCGTGACGCCTGCCGCCGCCCGCACGCGCATCTTCGACCAGATGGCGCAGAGTCACATCGACTACATGCTCTCGCGCATCCCGCGCGGGCGCTTTCTCGAGCTTCGCGAGGCCGCTGCGATGATCGCCTGGCTGGTGAGCGAGGAGAACACCTTCACGACGGGCGCCGTCTTCGATCTCTCCGGCGGGCGCGCCAGCTACTGAACCGGGAAAGAAGCGGCGCCGACCGCCCGAGATCGCGGTGACGGATCGTCTTCGCTCCTGCGGCGCGGCCTTGAGAGCCTTCGGAGCCGAGCGCGCCGCCCCGACCTGAATATTATCCGCCGCGCCACTGGCCGCGTCGTTGCAGGACGGCGCGCAACAGGCTCGGTCGATCGGTCATCAGCGCATCCGCGCCGAGGTTCAGCAGGCGTTCCATCTCGGCTTCCTCGTCCACCGTCCAGACATGAACCTGAACGCCGCGCGCATGGGCGACCTCGACGAAGCGGCGCGTGACCACCGGGACGCCGCGATAGCGCATCGGCACCTGGACCATCTGGAACGCGTCGGTCGCGATCGGCAGGCCCCATCCAGCCAGCCACAGCCGCAACACGCCCGCATGGGCCGGCGACCAGCATAGTTCCTCGCCGAGCATCCGGCGTAGCGCCAGCGTGCGGTTCGGGTCGAAGCAGCCGATGCCGACGCGCGAAACCGCATCCGCCCGCCGCAGAAGTTCGGCGAGCGGCTCGAGGACGCTGTCCGATTTGGGCTCGATGTTCACGCATAGGCCGGGGAACGCCGACAGCAATTCGTCCAGCCGCGGCGCCGTCTCGCCGCCCCGCGTCGTCACCCGGGAGAGTTCGGCCCAGTCCAGTTCCGCCACGGCGCGGGAGTCGCCCGTCATCCGCTCCAGCGTTTCGTCGTGATGGATCACCACCACGCCGTCGCTCGTGGCGCGGACATCGAGCTCGACATGGGTGTAGCCAAGCCCCACAGCTCGCTCGAAGGCGGCCATGGTGTTTTCCTCGGCTTCCAGGCCGCCGCCACGATGGGCGAAGGCGATGGGCAGCGGATAGTCAAGGTAGGGATGTCGACGATACTGACGCATCCGTACATCTTGCCAATCCTGCGGCGCCCGCGTCGAGAGGCGAATCGCACAGAGGGCGGCCATGAAATCGATTGAGTCGGGCCCGTCCCGTCCCGTTCAGCGCTTGCCGATTCGCGCGCGCGCGCCGTACCATCTGCGCCGGGACGAATGCGTCGCGAATAGCGCGCCAGGGCCGGATGCAGGGGACGGCGCGATGGATGCGGCTGGCAAGGTCGTTCGCCTTCACAGGGAAGACAACGTGCTCGTCGCGACGGCCGTCCTGTCGCCCGGCCTAGCGATCGCCGATGGGGTGATCGCGCGCGAGCGCATCGATGTCGGGCACAAGGTCGCCGCATGCGCGATCGGCGCGGGGGAGCCGGTGCGCAAGTTCGGGCAGGTGATCGGCTTCGCCAGCGCCGCGATAGCCGCCGGGGGCCATGTCCACTCGCACAATCTCGCAATGGGCGATTTCGGGCGCGATTACGCGATCGGCAGCGAGGCGCGCGAGACGGTCTTCGTTCCGCCGGAACAGCGCGCGACGTTCCAGGGTTATCGCCGCGCCAGCGGGCGGGCCGGCACCCGCAATTACATCGGCATTCTCACCACGGTGAACTGCTCGGCCACCGTCGCGCGGCATATCGCGGCGCACATGACCGACAGCGGCGTCCTCGACGATTATCCCGATGTCGATGGAGTGGTCGCGCTCACCCATGGCACCGGCTGCGGCATGGCGAGTTCGGGCGACGGCTTCGCCAATCTCCAGCGAACCATCTGGGGCTATGCCCGCCATCCCAATTTCGCGGGAATCCTGCTGATCGGCCTCGGCTGCGAAGTCAATCACATCGATTTTCTGCTCGAAGCCTATGGAATCGCGCGCGGGCCGCTCTTTCGCGTGATGAACATCCAGGATACCGGCGGGACGCGCAGGACGGTGGAGGCCGGCTGCGCCCACATCCGCGAAATGCTTCCCGAGGCCGCCCGCGCCCGGCGCGAGCCCTGTCCGGCGAGCGAATTGGTCGTGGCGCTGCAATGCGGCGGTTCGGACGGTTATTCCGGAATGACGGCGAATCCGGCCCTCGGCTTCGCCTCCGATCTCCTCGTCGCTCACGGGGGGGCGGCGGTGCTGGCGGAAACGCCGGAGATCTTCGGAGCGGAACATCTTCTCACCCGCCGCGCCGCGAGCCGCGAAGTCGGCGAAAAGCTGCTGGAACGGATTGGCTGGTGGAAGGATTACGTCGCCCGCAACGGCGGCGCCCTCGACAACAACCCGACGCCGGGAAACAAGGCGGGCGGGCTGACGACGATCCTCGAGAAATCGCTCGGGGCGGCGGCGAAGGGCGGGACGAGCAACCTCGTCGCCGTCTGCCGCTATGCGGAGCCGATCGAGGCGCGCGGCTTCGTCTTCATGGATTCCCCCGGCTTCGATCCCGCCTCGGTGACAGGCCAGATCGCCGGCGGCTGCAACATCGTCTGCTTCACCACGGGGCGCGGTTCCGTCTCGGGCTACAAGCCGGCGCCATGCATCAAGATCGCCACCAACACCGCCATGTTCGCGCGCATGTCCGAGGATATGGACATCAATTGCGGCGCGATCGTCGGCGGCGGCGAGAGCGTGGAATCGATGGGGCGGGCGATCTTCGAGCGCATCCTCGCCGTCGCCTCCGGCGAGCACACGAAATCCGAGGCGGAAGGGTTCGGCGATTGCGAGTTCGTGCCCTGGCAGGTCGGCGCGGTGATGTAGCGAAATCGTTCGACGACGGACAAGCGCGCAGGATCAGTCGTGTGAGCGCGCTCGCGGAAGGTTGCGCGCCTCCCGCGCCAGCGTCGTGATCATGTCGAAATCTCGCTGCGCGAGCGCCGCGTCGGGCACGATCCACGATCCGCCGACGGCGAAGACATTGTCGAGCGCGAGATATGTCGCGGCGTTTCCAGGATTGATCCCGCCCGTCGGGCAAAAGCGCAGCGCCGGGACGACGGGGGCGATCGACTTGAGAAAACCCACGCCGCCCGAAGCTTCAGCCGGGAAGAATTTCATCAAGGTGAAACCCTGTTCGGCGAGCGCCATCGCTTCCGAAATCGTGGCGACGCCGCCGAGCCAGGGGTGAGCCTCGCTCGTCGCGGCCCGGATCAAGTCGCCGGTGGCGCCGGGAGAGACGAGAAACTGCGCGCCTTTCGCGCGCGCTTCGCTCATCTGTCGCGGCGACATGACCGTGCCGGCGCCCAGAGCGATTTCCGGGACCTCCTCGGCTATCGCGGCGATGCAGGCGAGCGCTTTAGGGGTGCGCAAAGTCATTTCGATGACGGGCAGCCCGCCGGCGACCAGCGCGCGCGCAACGCCGACCGCATCGCGCGGATCGTCGAGGGCGACGACCGGGATGACGGGATGTCCGGAAAGAATCTTCGCGAGTTCGCTCATCGCGCCATGGCCTTTCGAACCTGATCGGCGTTCGGTATCGGGTCGACCGCGCCGTAACCCGTCGTGGAGAGCGCGGCGGCGGCCGCAGCGTAGCGGCCCGCCTCCTCGATCCCGTCGCCCGCCAGCAGACGCGCGACGAACGCGCCGCCGAACGTGTCGCCCGCGCCGGTCGCGTCGAGCGCTTCGACCTGCAGCGGCGGGATGCGATATCGGCCCGTCGCATCGGCCACGATCGCGCCTTCGCGCCCGAGCTTGAGGGCGATCATCGGCGCGCCGAGACCCTGGAGCAGGTCGATCTGAGCCTCGGGCTCGAAAACGCCCGCAATCTGCGCGAGATCGTCCTGCGAGGCGAGGCAGATATCGGACAGTCGCGCCATGTCGAGGATGACGGCGCGGGCGCGCTCCGGCGGCCACAGGCGCGGCCGGTAGTTGGTGTCGAAGGAAACGCGCCCGCCGCCGGCCTTCGTCGCCGCCACCGCAGCGTAACAGGCGTCGCAGGCCTTGTCGGAAATGGCGAGGCTGACGCCAGTGCAATGCATGACTTTCGCGTCGCGACAATAATCGAGCGGGAGATCCGCCGGGCCGTATCGGCTGGCAGCCGAGCCGCTTCGATAGAACGTGAAATGATGACCACTCTCGTCATGGTCGACGAAATAGATCCCGGTCGCAGCTTCCGGGTCGATCCGGACATGGCGCGCGTCGATTCCCTCCGATCGCCAGAGTTCTCGCAGCAGCTCGCCCGAGCGATCGTTCCCGACAGCCGACAGGTAGCCCGCGCTGGCGCCCTGACGCGCCGCGGAGACCAGAAAATTGGAGCTGTCGCCGCCAAATCCTCGCGAATAGAGCCGGGGATCGGCGCAATCGGACTGATTGAATTCGACCATCGGCTCCCCGATGGCGACGATGTCCGGCTGCGGCATGAACTGCGCCTCCCGTTGTCCGCCTCCACGTAAAGCAGGAGGATCGGCGCCGATCAAGTTACAAGCGCCCGATGACGGTCTCCAGGCGCCTGCGCGGCGCATCCACCATCATCGAATCCGCCCAGGCCAGGAAGGCGACCATGCGCCGTTCGACCTTGGCGGCGTGGTTTATGGCGATTTCCGCCAGTCTGTGATCGAGAAACGGATTGGCGAAGCGCTCCATCACCTCGCCGATATAGGCCCGCACCTCACGCTCCATCCCCGCCGCGGCAAAGACCGGGATGATTTCTTCATCGTAGAGTTCGAGCAATCGCGCCCGGCTTTCGTCGTCGGCCATGATTTTGCGCATATTCGCCTGCGCGGACCCATCGGAGACGCGCCAGTGATCCGCCAGATAGCTGTGGCCGAGATTGAGGACGAAGAGCTTCAGCCGCTCATAGGGGGCGATATCGGCGACGACCTTGATCGCCGGGTGAGCGCAGGGCGCGACGAAACCGGCCCTGTCGCCGATCGCCCAGAGCGCATACGGCTCGGCGACGGCCCCGATCGGGTCGAGGGGCTGCGAGACGATGCGGTCCACAAGCGAATCGACCCAGAGGCACTCGTTCTCGATAAAGCCGATGCTATCGGCGCCGAGGCGCCAGCGCCGGGCGAGTTCGCCGACGATCTTTCGCAACACCGCGCCGTTGCCGCTGACGAGCTCGCAGGGCAGGAGCGTGACCGGCTCCGCACCGGCCTCGAAACGCCGGGACAGCAGGCGCAGGATCTTGGCCGGGAAGGAGCGCGGCACGGGATTGATCAGCCCCCTACGGCTGGTCCAGTTCGAATGTTAGTGCATGGTAGGCCGTGACGCCAGCGCGGGCGGTGGCG
>REDO01000053.1 GCA_007693435.1 Salinarimonadaceae bacterium
AAATGAAGCATGGGAAGAGTCGATAATCGTAAATCTCAACGCTCCCTTCTATGCTGCCCGCGCGGCGTTGCCATACATGAGAGCGAATGACTGGGGTCGAATCATCAATATGGCGTCTGCGCTGAGTTTCTTCGCGCAAACCGGGCGGGCGGATTACATAACGACCAAAACTGCGCTTCTGGGATTGACCAGGGCGATCGCGCTGGAGGTCGCGACGACCGGGGTCACCTGCAATTCCGTCTGCCCGGGAACGGTTCTCACCGACGCGATTGACGAACGTATCGTGGCGTTGATGAGCAAAGAGAATATCAGCCGCGACGAAGCGGTCGGCCGATTTATGGTTGGCCGGGCTCCATCCGGTAAATTCGTCGATCCGGAAAGCATTGCAGCGATGATCGCCTATCTTTGCGGCCCCTACAGCAAGCATATCAACGGAGCGGCCATGTCGGTCGACGGAGCCTGGACGGCCGGCCGGTGACCGACCACGCGTCTCGTCTCAAGTGGAAAAGCGCCCGTGAGAGCCGGCCCGACGGGTCGGAAGTCGTTTCGACTTTTTTGCCGACGCCCGATGCCGGAGCAACGTGCGCATCGTCGACATCGAGGATCAAGGACCGCGCCGGGTCGGGACGGGCCGTAGGGGAGCTGCAATTAGATAAAGCCGATCGTTTCGAGATGGGAGACGAGCGAACGGCTCGTGCTGATCGGCGCGAATCGCGCGCTCGTCCCCCGAAATCGCTCGAGCTCGTCACGCCCTCTCCCTCGAAGCCCGTGAGTACCGGCGATTCCGCACAAGAAATCGAACAGAAAACGCACCGGCGGAATGCCCGATCCCGTCGCAATGGGCTTGCATACGAAAGTCTGAGGTATATAGTTGCATACAAATGGATGCATAGACGAGGAGCCACTGGATGACACGCCTCCCACTGCTTCAATGGAACGAAATGAACGAAGAGCAGCGTGAGGTTGTGGAATGGTTCCGCGCGGAAAAGGGGCGCGAACCTCAGCCCACCCATCTCACCTGGATGCGGAGCCCGGCGCTCGCCAAGCAGGTCCTGGAGTTCGGGCACCATCTTCGCTACGAGATCCTCGATGCGCGCAAGCGTGAGCTGGCGATCCTGATAACCGGCCGCGCTTGCAAAAGCCCCGTCGAATGGCACCTGCATCTCCCGCATGCGCGCAAAGCCGGCATTGAAGAGCAGATCATTTCAGATCTCGCCGCGAATAAAAAGCCGCAATTCACCAATGATCAAGAAGACGCTCTGTACGATGTTTGTATGAATTTGCTGAAAGACCTTTCGGTCAGCGACGAAAATTATGAAAGGTCCATGCGAGTCCTTGGGCCGAAAGAATACGTTGAGCTGGTCGCAATCACCGGATTCTATGTCTTGATGGCCATGCTGATCGGCGCATTCAACTTCAAGCTGCCTGAGGGTGTCGAGCCGGCGTTCGTTGATGATGCTCCGCCTCGTGGTCCCGGACATTCCTAAATGTTGCTCTATATTTTAAAGCGGTTATTTGTTGCTTTTCTGGTTGCTGTCACAGTTTCTATTGTTACTTTTTCCCTCGTCCGCAGCGCAGGTGATCCTGCCGTCGCCATCGCGGGCCCGGACGCCGCTCAGGAAGACGTCGAGCGCATCCGGGTTCAGTACGGCTTGGACAGGCCAATAATTATTCAGTATGGCGAATGGGCCGGCAAGGCGATACGTGGCGATTTCGGCTATTCCAGATTTCTCAACACAGAAGTATCGAAAGTCGTCCTGGACCGCTTGCCGGTCACATTGACTTTGGGCGCCCTGTCGATTTCTTTCGCGCTGTTGTTGGCGATACCGCTCGGCGTGCTAGCGGCATGCTATCCGAACACGATCCTGGACCGCATTGCGCTCACCATCTCCGTCGTCGGACAAGCGCTGCCCAGTTTCTGGTTCGCTCTGATTCTGATGGTCTTCTTCGGCGTTCACTGGAGCCTTTTCCCGGTCAGCGGGAGCAGCACGATGCTCCACTTTGTGCTTCCGTCGATTGCGCTTGGTTATTACGCATCGCCGGCGATCATGCGGCTGACGCGCGCCGGCATGCTCGAAGTGCTGGCTTCCGATTACATCCGGACCGCACGCGCAAAGGGGCTGCTGCAAGGGTCGATCCTGTTCAAGCACGCGCTTCGAAATGCGGTGATTCCCGTCGTTTCCGTCGCGGCGGTGCAGCTTGGCTTCATGTTCGGCGGATCGATCGTCATCGAGACGATTTTTTCGTTGAACGGGCTCGGTCAGCTTGCCTGGCAGTCGATACATCGCGCTGATCTCGACACGATGCAGGCGGTGATACTGATCAACGCCGCAATGTACATCATCGCAACGCTGGCCGCAGACATCCTCAATGCGGCTCTCGACCCGCGCATCAGGGTGAATTGAACCAATGAGCGCTGACCCGAGAAGAGCAGGAGTAGAGGTCTCGCTGACGTCGACATTGGCGGTGGAGCCGACGCAATTCGCGAACCTGAGGCGCCGGGCGCTGAGGCATATCGGCTTCATGATCGGCGGAGGCGTGCTGGTTCTGGTCGTTTTCGTCGCCCTCTTCGCGCCTCTGATCGCTCCCGAAGACCCGTACGCCCAAAACCTCACCCGGCGGCTTCTGCCTCCGATCTGGCATGCCGATGGCAGCTGGAGCAACATGCTCGGCACGGATTCGCTGGGGCGGGACTATCTGTCCCGCGTGATCCACGGGGTACGGTTTTCGCTTCTGATCGGCCTGTCGGCGGTGATGATATCCGCCGTCATCGGTATCTTCCTCGGCATCATGGGAGGCTACTTCGGGGGGCGGATCGATTCAGCCGTCGTCTTCATCCTCACCTGCCGTCTCGCGCTGCCTGTAGTCGTGGTCGCGCTCGCGGTCGTGGCGCTCGTCGGACCGTCGCTTCAGCTGGTGATCCTCGTGCTGGGTCTCCTGATATGGGACCGTTTCGCCGTGGTCATGCGCAGCTCCACCCAGCAGGTCCGCGGTCTCGATTATATCAACGCTGCGCGGGCTTTGGGGTGCAGCACCCCGCGCATCCTGTGGTCGGAGATCCTGCCGATCGTCGCGCCCAACCTGATCGTGGTGGCGACGCTGGAAATCGCCAACGCCATCCTGCTGGAAGCCGCTCTGTCGTTTCTCGGCCTCGGCGTTCCGCCCCCGTTGCCCTCCCTCGGCCTCATGATCTCGGAAGCGAAGGGCCTGATGATTTTCGAGCCCTGGGTCATCGGAGTGCCCGGCGTCGTGCTGTTCGTCATGGTTCTGGCCATCAACCTGTTCGGAGACGGCGTCCGCGATCTGACCGCGAGGGACCGGAGCTCATGAGCACGCTGCTCACGATCGAAGACCTGTCAGTTGACCTTCCGGTTCCCGCCGGCGTGTTGCGCGCGGTGCGCGGCATCAGCATCGAGGTCTCCCGGGGCGAGATGCTCGCCATCGTCGGCGAGTCGGGCTGCGGGAAGTCGCTCACTTCGCTCGCCATCATGGGCCTGCTGCCCAAGGGCGCAACGCGGCTGGCGGCCAAGCTGGATTTCGCGGGCATCGACCTCGCCGTCATCCCCGATCGGAAGATGGCCGACATTCGCGGCGAGCGGATCGGCATGATTTTCCAGGAGCCGATGACCGCGCTCAATCCCTGCTTCACCGTCGGCAGCCAGCTGGAAGAGGTTCTCGTTCGACACCGCGGCGCCTCGCGCAAGCAGGCGCGCGACCGCGCGATCGAACTGCTCGAAATCGTCGGCATCACGCCTGCGGCCCAAAGGCTTTCGCAGTTTCCTCACCAGCTTTCCGGCGGCCTGCGCCAGCGCGTCATGATCGCCATGGCGCTGATGTGCGAACCGGAGCTTCTGATCTGCGACGAGCCGACCACGGCGCTCGACGTGACGGTGCAAAGCGAGATCCTCTCCCTGATCAACCGGCTGCGCCGCGACCTCAACATGGCCGTCATACTGATCACGCACGATCTCGGCGTGGTCGCGCGCGCGGCCGACCGCCTCGCCGTCATGTATGCGGGACAGATCGTCGAGAGCGGCACGGTGCGCGACGTGTTCGCAACGCCGCTGCATCCCTATACCCAGGGGCTTCTGGCCTGCATTCCGGTCCCCGGCCGGACGGCTCCCGGCGAACGTCTCGGCTCCATCCCCGGCGTCGTGCCCTCGATCATCGGCGAAGCGCGCGGCTGCAGCTTCCGCAACCGGTGCAGTCTGGCGTTTCCCGCATGCGGCGAGGCGGATATCCCGTCGATGCCGGCGAGTCATGGCGGCGATTTCAGGTGCCTTCTCGATGAGCGGGACCTGGCGCACCGGGTCGCAGCCGTCGGGGGATCCCACTGATGGCCCCGCTTCTGGAAGCGAGCGACGTGCACGTCTCTTATCCGGTCGGCGGCATGTTTTCCGGACGCCGCGCCGTCAAGGCCGTCAACGGCGTCTCGCTGCAGATCGAACGGGGGTCTGTTCTCGGCATCGTCGGAGAATCGGGCTGTGGCAAGAGCACGCTGTCACGACTTCTGATCGGTCTGGAGCAGCCGACGTCCGGATCGGTCTGGGTGGACGGCGCTCCCATCGCGCAGATGACGCGACTGGCGCGCGCCCGGCGCATCCAGCCCGTCTTTCAGGATCCGTATTCGTCACTGAACCCGAGAAGATCGATCGAAGCCACGATCCGGCAGCCGCTCGACGTGCACGGCATCGGGACGTCGCGCGAGCGCATCGCCGCCGTGCGCGAGATGATGGACCTCGTCGGCCTCGCCCAGCGTCACGCCAACAGCTATCCGTCTCAGTTGTCGGGCGGACAACGTCAGCGGGTCGCCATCGCGCGCGCGCTGGTCATCCGCCCCGAGCTCCTCGTCTGTGACGAGCCGACTTCGGCGCTGGACGTGTCCGTCCAGTCCCAGATCCTCAATCTGCTTCAGGATCTGCGGGCGGAGTTCAATCTCACCTATGTCCTGATCAGTCATGATCTGGCGATCGTGGAGCACATCGCGACGAGAGTCGCCGTTATGTACACTGGGAAGATCGTCGAAGAGGGCGAGACGAGCGCCGTATTCAGCAACCCATTGCATCCCTATAGCCGCGCCCTGCTCTCCGCCGTACTCACGCCGGAGCCCGGACTGGGAATTCCGGAGACGCGGCTGCGGGGAAGCTTCCCGAATCCGATGGATCTTCCCCCGGGGTGTACGTTTCACCCGCGATGTCCGGAAAGCATGCCCATCTGCATGGAGAATGCGCCTTGCCTGCAGAACATCGATGGCAAGTCGGTCTCCTGTCATCTGTACGCTGAGCAGCGCAGTTCGGTCGAAAGCCCAAGGAAACAACTTGGGTAAAATATATACAAGCGTTGAAACCAGAAAGGACATAATAAATGAGGGAACTTCTATTTAAATCAACATTGGCCGGGCTGACGCTCGCCATGTTGGGAGCGCCGGCCCTGGCCGGCAAGGCGAATGACACCTTGGTCTGGAGCACGTCCCAGTCCCTGGCCAGTCCCGATCCCTACTACAACCAGCTGCGCGAACGCATCATCATTCATCGCAACGTCTGCGACGGACTGATCTACAACAATCCCGAAACCAGAGAGATGGAGCCGCTTATCGCGACGTCCTGGGAACAGGTCGATGAAACGTCGATCGACTTCGTCCTTCGCCAGGACGTGACGTTCCATGGCGGTCAAAAGCTGACGGCCGACGACGTCGTCTACACCTATAACTGGCTTGCGAACCCCGATTCCGGCATCGTCAACGCCAGCGCCGTCGCCTGGATCGCAGGCGCGGAGAAGATCGACGACTATACGGTCAGGATCAAGACGCGCGACACCAATCCGACCGCTCTCGCGCGTATCGCCGACGACATTCCCATTCTTCCCAACGACCACTACGCCGACGCGCCGGCCGGCGAGGGCGACAGGAGGAATTACGGGGCCGTGCCGCTGAATTGCACGGGCCCCTACAAGGTCACCGGTTATGTGCCGGGTGAGTCAATCACGATGGTCGCGAACGAGGACTATTTTTCCGAGGGCTCGAAGTTCAAGCCGCATATCCAGAATCTGGAGTTCCGCACCATCGCCGATCAGGAGACGCAGATCGCCGAGCTTTTGACCGGCGGTGTGGGCATTATCTGGATCGAGTCGAAGGACCGCGCGGATTTTCTGGCCAGAATGGGCCGGGCGGAGGTCAAGAGCATCTCCATCCTGAGGATGGATTTCCTTCAGTTCGAGACGTTGGGCCGGTCGGGCTCGAATCCGTTTCAGGATATCCGCGTTCGTCAGGCGGTCGCGCATGCGATCAATCGCGAGGCTATCGCAAAGAACCTGGTCGGTGACAGTTCCGAAGTCATCCATTCGCATTGTTCGCCCACCCAGTTCGGCTGCACGCAGGACGTGAGGAAATACGATTACGATCCTGAGCGCGCCAAGGAGCTCCTGGCGGAGGCCGGCTTCGCCGATGGGTTCGACATCGACTTCTATACCTACCGCAGCCGCGAGACCACCGAGGCCATGGTAGGCGACCTGCGGGCCGTCGGCATTCAGGCGAACCTGCGGTCGATGCAGTTCCAGGCGCTGCTCCCGATGCAGAGAAGCGGGGAAGCTCAGTTCAGTCATCTCAGCTGGGCCTCGCTTGGTCTGAACGACGCCGTCGCGAACACGAGCCATTATTTCCGTGGTCGCCCGGATGATCAGCATCAGGACGCGGAAGTCATCGCATGGCTGGAGGTAGCGGACACCTCGCTCGATCCGGCCGTCCGTGAAGAGCACTACAAGAAGGCGCTACAGAAGATCGCCGAGGAGGCTTACACGGTTCCGCTCTGGACGGCCGTTCGTTATTTCGGCCTGTCGCCGGACCTCGAGTTCCAGCCGCATTTCGACGATATCGCCCGTTTCTGGGCGGCTGAGTGGAAGTGATCCAGCAGCCGCCGCCCCGGGTTCATGGGCGGCGGCGCACATTTGAAAAGCTCTGACGCAGATCGCAATCGACGATCGTCGTCACGTTACGCGCCCGGCGCCCAGCTGTCCTCCCTCACGGACGCCGGCGCCGGTCGCAAGCGAACGATCAGACCATGCAACGACGGGCATTCGCCCGGATCTCCACACCCGGCCGCCGCTCGCCGGCGCCGTTTCCAGCAGCTTCGCTGGCGGATATCGTTCAACGACCGCCTCGCCCACCGCCAAGCATTGACCCTCCGCGAAAAACCCCGCATCTAGCCGTCGCCCCCGATCTGTTGGCGCAACAAGGCCGCGTGCGGCCATCGGCTTTTGTCATGGATGTCATCTCGCTCGTCGGCGCCGTCGCCGCGCTCTTCGTCGTCATCTCGCTGAGCGAGCCTCTCGCCGACCGTACCCGGCTGCCTTACACGGTGGTTCTCGCCATCATCGGCACGGCGATCGGCGCGGGAGCGCTGTTTCTCGTCGAGCACGGACGAGACGTCTTCGGGCTGCCTCTGGCCGTCGAGATGTTCGAATTCGAGATCCGGGCCAGCGTGTTTCTCTACGTGCTGTTGCCGACCCTGCTGTTTCAGGTCGCGCTGGGGCTAAACCTGCGGCGCATGGCCGACGACTGGGTGCCGATCCTCGTCATGGCCGTGCTGGCGGTGGTGGTGGCGACCTTCGCCATCGGCTATGCGCTGACGCCTTTCACCAGCCTGCCGCTGATGGCCTGCCTGATGCTCGGCGCCATCGTCGCCACGACCGACCCGTCGGCGGTGGTGTCGATATTCCGCAATATCGCCGCCCCCCAGCGCCTGACGCGGATCGTCGAGGGCGAGAGCCTGTTGAACGACGCGGCCGCCATCGCGCTGTTCGGGTTCTTCCTGACTTTCGTCATGTTGGGCGTGCCGAACCCGACCCTGCGCGACGCGCTCGTGGGTTTCCCGATGCTGATCCTCGGCGGGATCGCGACCGGCTGGGTCTTCGCACGGCTCTGCGTTGCGCTGTTCGCCTGGCTGGCGCGCTTTCCGCTGGCGCAGATATCGCTCACCGTCGCGCTCCCCTACGTGACATATCTCGTCGCCGATCAGCTGTTGGGAGTTTCGGGCGTCATCGCCGTGGTGATGTCGGGCATGACGCTGAATTATCTCGGACCCGGCAGGCTGGCGCCGGGCAATTGGGCCAACCTGCGCGAAATCTGGGGCGTGCTGGCGCATTGGGCCGGAGCGATGATCTTTCTCCTGGCGGCGCTTCTCGTGCCCCGGCTTCTGGGGGAGGTTCAGTGGCGGGATCTCGGCCTGATAGCCGTCGTCGTCGCGGCTGCGGCGGCCGCACGGCTGTTCATGCTGTACATCGTCCTGCCGGTCCTCACCGCGCTCAAGCTTTCGCCGCAAGTGGAGCGGCCATATCGGGTGGCTATCCTGTGGGGAGGGCTGCGCGGCGCCGTCACGCTGGCGCTCGCGCTCGCGGTTACGGAAAACCTGCGCGTCCCCGCAGACATACAGCGCGAGATCGGCATTCTGGCCACCGGGTTCACGCTTTTCACGCTGCTGGTGCAGGGCACGACGCTGCGCTGGGTGATCTCGCTGCTCGGCCTCGACAAACTCTCGCGGCTCGACCGGGCGCTCTCCAATCAGGTGATCGCCGTCGCGCTCGAAAACGTCCGCGAGGAAGTATCGCAAACGGCCAAACGCCATGAACTGACGCAGGAGATCGTGCGCTCGGAAGCCAAGCGCTTCGCCGAACGTCTCGACAACGCGATGACGACGGCGGAAGCCGCCGACGAGATCGCCGATCGTGATCGCATCACGCTCGGGCTTGTGGCCCTGGCGGGACGCGAGCGAGACATGATCCTGGAGGCTTTCCGCGAACAGCAGGTTTCGGCGCGCCTCGCCGAACTGATGCTGTCGGACGCCGATCGCCTCATCGAGCGCACGCGGACGGGCGGGCGTGACGAATACCGTGCGGCCGGTCGATTGAGCCTCACGCGCGGGCGTGGGTACCGCTTCGCCGTCTTCCTGCATAATCGCATGCGCTTGTCGGGCCCGCTGGCGAGGATGACGGCGGACCGGTTCGAGATCCTGTTGAACCTGAGACTGATCCTGCGCGACCTGCACGCCTATATCGACGGCAAGATCCGCCGCATTCACGGCCGCCGCGTGGCCGACCTCCTGCACGAATTGCTCAGGCGTCGCGAGGATGAAACCCAATCGGCGATTGACGGATTGCGCCTGCAATATCCGGGCTACGCCGAGGAGATCGAGCGCCGTTTCATCCGCCGAACCTCGTTGCGGCTGGAGGAACGGGAATACGATATCCTCTACCAGGACGGTCTGATCGGGCGCGAGCTTTTCACCAAGCTGAAGCAGGAACTCGGCGAGAAGCGCACGAGGGTCGAGACGCGCCCCGCTCTCGATCTCGCCGTCCAGAAAAGCGAACTGGTTCGCCGGTTTCCGCTGTTTTCCAGCATGGACGAGAACAGCCGCGCCGGCCTCGCCCGCTCACTGAAGACCCGCTACGTCCAGCCCGGCGATGTCCTGGTGCGAAAAGGCCAGATCCCCCGCGAGGTCTGCTTCATCGCGTCTGGAGCGATCGAGGCGGAAACCGCAGGGCAGAAGCACAAGCTGGGCCGGGGCGAGATGTTCGGGCAGTTGTCGCTGTTGAGCCGTCAGACACGGCGGACGCAGATCACCGCCATGAGCCATTCGACACTCCTCGTTCTCGACGAAGCCGGGTTCCGGCGCCTTCTCGAAAAGAGCGAAGCGCTTCGTCTCGCCGTGAAGGAAAGCGCCGAAAGGCGCGGAATCGCAACAGACGCCCTCGATCTGTAGCCGGGCGGCGACGCTCGCCGGGGGCTTCGAGTGCATGGACGCGCCGCCTCTGCGCGATCGCGCATTTGTTGCGCCGTTTCGACGTGCAAGGCCGCGTGATGCGCCGGGTCGATCGAACGGGTCGACCTCCGCGCGGCTGTCGCGGAAGCGGTCAGAGCATCTGGCTCGGCAGCCAGAGCACGATCTGCGGGAACATGAAGACCAGCAGCACCGCCAGCATCTGCAAGCCGACGAAGGGCAGGACGCCGAGATAGATGTTCCTGATCGTCACTTCCGGAGGCGCCACGCCTCGCAGGTAGAATAACGAGAATCCGACGGGTGGGGTGAGGAACGAGGTCTGGAGCACCACCGCGAACAGCACGATGAACCAGATCTGGTCGAAACCCAGAAGCACCACGACCGGCGCCACCAGCGGCAGCATGATCAACGATATCTCCAGCCAGTCCAGGAAGAACCCGGCCATGAAGGCGATGAACAGGATCGTCAGGACCACGCCGCTCGGCCCGAACGGAAGAGCGCGCAGCTGATCGGTGATGAACTGGTCGCCCCCGAGCTGGCGCATGACCACGGCGAACATCGTCGCCCCGAGGAAAATGCCGAAGATGAACGCCGTGGTCAGCGTGGTCTTCATGCCGACGTCTTTCAGGACCGACCAGTTGAGCCTGCCGTTCAGGGCCGCAAGCAGCGTCGCGCCGAAGGCGCCCACCCCCGAAGCCTCGGTCGGCGTGGCGATTCCGAAGAAGATCGAGCCGAGAACGGCCATGATCAGCAGCAGCGGCGGCACCACTGCCAGAAGCGTGTCGAACACCAGCCGCCCTGTGACGGGAGGCAGGTTCTTCGGCGCGGGCGCCAGCCCGCGAAACAGGAAGGCGGCGCCGATGATGAATACGATGTAGAGACAGCCCAGCAACAGTCCCGGCAGGAGCGCGCCCATGAACAGATTGCCGACGGAGACCGACATCTGGTCGGCCATGATGATCAGCATGATCGAGGGCGGGATCAGGATCCCGAGAGTTCCGGCCGAACAGACCACGCCCGCGGCGAATCCCTTGTTGTAGCCGTGCTGGATCATGATCGGCAGGGACAGCAGCGCAAGCAGCACCACCGAGGCGCCGACGATTCCGGTCGAGGCCGCGAGCAGGATGCCGATCAGCACCACCGCCAGCGCCAGACCGCCCCGGAAACGACCGAAAAGCTTGACGAAATTCTGCATCAGCTTCTCGGTCACGCCGGAGCGTTCCAGCATCAGCCCCATGAAGATGAACATGGGCAAAGCGACGAGAATCCAGTTCGACATCTGCCCCCAGAAGCGCTGGACGAAGACCCCGAAGATGCGGAAATCGTTCAGGAAGAAGGTGTCCCAGCCGAACCAGTTGGATCCGTAGACGGCGATAAAGCTGAAGGCGATCGACACGCCGGCCAGCGCCCAGGCCACCGGAACGCCGGTGAACAGAACCGCGATGAAGGAAACCAGCATCGCGAACACGAGTATTTCGTTCGTTTCCATCCCAGATCCCTGTCGAATGTCAGCGCGTTCGCGTCCCGCGTCGCCGCGTCAGTCCCTGGTCAGCGCGCGTGGAAAATTGAAAAGATACGAACAGACACGCAACAGCCGCGCAAACGCCGCCAGCGCGATGTAGGCAAAGGCCAGAACGATCACGCTCTTGATCATCCAGCGATTGCCGAGCCCGGCGGGCGCCGCCGACCGCTCACCGCGACGATGCGAAATTTCGACGAAGGGGATTGCGTAGCTGATGATGATCCAGCACATCGGCAGGATGATGAGGGTGATCGTCAGGAATTCAATCCAGGCGCGGGTCGTGGGGCGGAATTGCGCCGCCACCACATCCACGCGGACATGGGCGTCATGGATCACTGCGTAGCCGATGCCGAACATGAAGCCGACGGCGTACATGTGCCATTGCATCTCCTCGACCCAGATGTAGTTCACGTTCAACCCGTAGCGCATGGCCACGTTGACCACGATCACCAGCACGAGCAGGATCCAGATCAGGTTCAGCAGCACCGAAATCGAACCGAGAACCGCTTCGATCTTGTCCGAGAGCCAGGTGCGCGGAAAGCTCAGAGCATGGCTGCGGGCTCCGGCGTCCTCGACCTTCTCCAGATCGAGCTCAATTTTGGTTTCTGTCTGCGCCATCGCTCACCTCCACCTCCGCGCAAGAGATATCCGCTCGACAAGCGGATCGCCAGCACGATGCGGGCCGCGCCTTTCAGCGGCGCGGCCCGTCCCCAGATGCGGTTGTCGATTATTCGCCGATGCGGGTCTGCCAGTCGCGCGGCAGGTAGCCCATCTCTTTCCAGGGGCGCAGTTCGTCCTGGAACTCCATCATCGAGCGATAGACCCTGCCGAACATCTCGTCCCTTTCAGACCAGCGGTTCAGCACGGTGTTGGACGCATCGCGGAAGGCCGCGATCTGCTCGTCGCTGTAGGTGCGGATGTTGGTTCCCCTCTCCTCGAACCGCTTGATCGCGGCGCCTTGCAGAGCCTCGGCCCGCGCGATCGAGTAGGCGACGCCGGCCATGCAGGCCATGTTGAACGTGGCCTGGGTCTGCTCGCTCAACCCGTTCCATGCATCGAGGTTGATATAGAGGAACTGGTTGGTCGACGGCTGGTGCCAGCCGGGCAGATAGAGGTAGGGAGCGACCTGATAGAAACCGAGCTGCTCGTCCACCGTCGGAAGCGAGAATTCGGTTGCGTCCAGGGTGCCGGTTTCGAGCGCCTGATACAGCTCGCCGCCCGGCAGCATCGTCACCGACATGCCGAACTCGCCGAAGATCTCGCCACCCACGCCGGCCGCGCGGAAGCGCAGCCCCCGCAGGGCCTCGACGTCGGGCATCTCCTCGCGGAACCAGCCGGCGGTCTCCGGGCTGATCGTGCCGCACAGGATCGGGTGCACGTTCTGAGCGTGGAACAGCTCCTCCAGCAGCTCCTGGCCGCCGTGGTGGGTCATCCACGCGACGAACTCCATCGATTCAAGTCCGAAGGGCGTGGCGCCGAACAGCGCCGAAGCCGGCACCTGGCCCCATTCGTAGCCCATCCAGCTGAAGCCGGCGTCCACGTTCCCCTGTGAGACGTTGTCGAAGATCGACAACGCGGGAATGACCGCGCCGGGCTCGGCGACCTGCAGATCGATATTGCCGCCCGAGACGGCGCGCAACTGATCGGCGACCCACGGCATGGTGTCGCCCAGCGCGGTAAGCGTCGAGGCGAAGGCCATGGGAACCTGCCAGCGCACCCTCTCCTGCGCGGACGCGCTGGTGGCTGCCATAATTGCCGCAACGGCGGTGGTGATCAGGACTTTATTCATAGATCCTCCCATTATGCTATTGAAACGCTCAAGACAGGTGATCAGCCGTTATGGCTCATCGGACGCCGATGTTAGTGTATGGACGCCGGTTGCGCCAGCGCCTGCGTCGATAAGGATTCGGGAGCATCGATCGGGAGGTGGGGGGCGCGCATAAGCGTAGCCCCGGCGACGCACGGACGCGCCGCAACGGCCCTGAGCATTCAGCACATACCGGGCGAAGCGTTGAAATTTAGGCGTTACAGGAGAACGAGGCGGCGCGGGCGTCGCTTTCCGTAAGCCTTCGCAGGGCGCTCTTGGCGCGCGCGAGTTCCGGCCTGTCCAATTCGGCGGAGATCTGTTGCACGAGGCGCGCAGCGCGACGGGAGCCGCGCGAGGCGGCGAAGCGAAGCCAGACGTAGCCGGTCGGGAGATCGACCGGCAGCCCCTTGCCGAGCGCGTAAATTCGGCCGATGTGATAGAAATCCTCGGCGGCGTGAAACAGAACGCCGTCCAATTCGGCATCGAAAACCGACATGTCCTGCTCTTCCGGGCTCATGCGTCGTTTCCTTCCGCGAACATCTGCACCTGAATTCGAATACATAAGGGGTAATTCTGATTAAAACCCTAGGTTTCACGGTTTATGAAACCTCTACTGGAATTGCGTGTCGCCGCCTCCCGGGACCGCTCGGGTCGCCCCCCGGAAGGCCGCCGCGCTGCGTCATCTTTACGCGTTGCGCAAAGATGGTGTGCGGTTGGCGGCGCTTCTTCCCGAAAGTGGTCGTCTCTAGCCTTGGTAGAAATACGGTCGGACAATCAGGCCGAAAAAGACGCCCAAGGCGCGCAATAAGACGGGAGGAGAACCATGAGCGACGATGGCGCGCGCAAGCGCGAGCTGAAGGAGACGTTCACGCGTCAGCGCGGCTATTGGAGCGACCTCTGGTCGAACCTTCTGGACCGCGATCCCGACTTCTTCGAAGCCTATATGCATTTTTCTTCAGTTCCCTGGCTGCGCGATGGCCTCGACCCGAAGGTGCGCGAATTCGTCTACATCGCGATCGACGCGTCAACGACGCATCTCTACGATCCGGGCACGAAGATCCATATGATCAACGCGTTCCGCTACGGCGCGACCGCGGGCGAGATCCTCGAGGTTCTCGAGCTGATCTCGATGCAGGGCATACATTCGAGCACCGTCGGCGCCGGCATCCTGCTCGAGGAGCTTGCGGCGGCGGGAATGGAGACGCCGGCCGACCGCCCGCTCTCGGCGGACCAAGAGGCGCTCAAGGCGCGGTTCGTGGAGGCCCGCGGATATTGGGACGAGCGCTGGGACGCGATCCTGCGCCTCTCGCCCGATTATTTCGAGGCCAGCCTGAACTTCGTCCATTCGCCGTGGAAATCGGGCAGCCTTGCGCCGAAAATCCGAGAACTCGTCTATGTCGCGATCGCCGCCGCGACGACGCATCTCCACGAACCCGCCATTCGCCTGCATGTCCGCAACGCCCTGAAGCACGGAGCGTCGGCGCAGGAGATCATGGAGGTGTTCGAACTCATCAGCGTCCTCGGCGTACACACGATCACTTCGAGCCTGCCCATCATGGAGCAGGTCATCGCAGAAAAAGAACCGCAAAAAGCAGCGGAATGATCCGCCGGCGAACGTCGTCGGGCTTCATCCACGGGAGGAAAATATGATTAGCAACCGGTACAATAGACTGACGCGCGGCGCCTTGCTGGCGGGCGTGGCGACGCTTCTGCTCGCGGCCCCGGCCACGGCGCAGCAGGACCCGATCCAGATCGGGTTCACCACCGCCATCACGGGGCCGTTCAACGAGTTCGGCGAAGGCTATCGTCGCGGCGCTGAAATCGCCGCCGAGCAGTGGAACGCGCGCGGCGGGATCGACGGACGCCCCGTCGCCCTCGGCATGGTGCTCGACGACCAGCTCGTTCCGGATCGCTCCGTGCAGAACATGCGCCGCATCCTCGACAATCCCGACATCGCGGCGTTGATCGCGCCTTCGGGCAGCGGACCGACGCTCGCCATCATCGACATGGTCGAGGCCGACGGCCGGCCGATGTGCAACACCCAGGCCCAGACGCCGCTCATCATCTGGCCGAACGGCCTTGACCAGCCGCCGCGCCGGAACGTGTTCTCGGTCTCGATCGGCAACACCGTCGAAGCCGACAAGCTCGGCGAGGCCCTCGTCGCAGGCCAGTACAACCATGTCGGCATCCTCCACGAGAGCACCGGCTACGGCGTCACCGGGGCCGAGATCCTCAAGAGCCGGCTCGAGGAGCTCGATCCGAACGTGACAGTTACGGTCGAATCCTACAACCAGCGCGCTCCGGACATGACGGCGCAGCTCGCCCGCGCCCAGCGCGCCGGCGCCGACGTCCTCGTTGTGATCGGCCTGGGCGCCGACCTTGCCGTCATCCGCCGCAACATCGCACGCCTCAATCTCGCGATCCCGCTCTACGCCACGGCCGGCGGCGTGACGCCTCCCTACATCGAGGGCGCGGGCGAACTCACGATCGGCACGCGCGCGGCGAGCTCCGCCGTTATGGCGGCCAACCCCTATCCGGCGAAGACGCAGGAAGTGCTCGACGCCTATGTCGCCAAGCACGGGCGCGACCGCTGGTGGGGACCGGACCAGAACCGCGCCCAGATCGCCATCGCCTCGACCATGCTGACCGGCTACGACTGCGCCAACCTCCTGTTCTCGGCCATCGAGAGGGCGGGCTCGACCGATCCTGACGCGGTCATCGCGGCGATGCAGGAGACCCGCGACTTCCCCGGCGCGTCTATCGAGTCGATCTCGTTCTCGCCCGAGGACCACGACGCCATGACGACCGCCGGGCTCACCGTTTACGAAATGCAGTCGACGCCGGCTGGACTGACGCTGGTGCCTCGCGAAACCGCGAACTGAGCCCGCGAGCGCCAATGGCGCGGCGGTCGGTTCGCCGACCGCCGCGCCCCGTCCGACGCGCGCCCCTGGACCATCCCGGTCAGGGGGGTGCGGCGTCGTTTCGCACCGATCTGGAGGGTGAGCGGTGAGCTTTTTTCTTTCCCTGCTGCTGGCGGGCATCAGCGTCGGATCGATCTACGCGCTCGTCGCGCTCGGTCTGAACCTGACGTTCCTGACGACCCGAACGCTGAATTTCGGGCACGGCTCGATCATGATGATCTGCGCGATCGTCATCGCCTATTTCGCCTCCCTCGGCTACGCCGTCCCGTTGCTGCTCATCGGATCCCTGGCTCTCGCGGTCTTTCTGGGCCTTTGCGTCGAGCGCATCGCGCGGCCGGCGCTTCGTGGCGGCGGCAGCATGGGCTGGGTGGTCTCGACGCTCGGCTTCGGCATCCTGCTCCAGGGCATCGCCGCCCGTGAATTCGGTTCGCAGGCCGTCGCCTTCCCGGCGATCATCTTCTCGGCGGCGGACTTTTTCATCGTCGGAGGGGTCTTCGTGGCGTACCAGTATCTGGTCGTGCTGGTCGTCTCGATCATGCTGATTCTCATCATCGAACTCTTCCTGCGCCGGACGCGCTGGGGGCACGCCGTGCGGGCCGTCTCGCTCGACGCTGAGCTCGGGGTCGTCAACGGTCTGCCCGTGAAGCTGATCATCACGATGTCCTTCGTTTGCTCGGCGCTCCTGGCGGCGGTGGCGGGCATTCTCGTCGCTCAGGTCGGCGGCACGGTCGATCCGGCCTTCGGCTTCAACCTGGTCCTGTTCGGCTTCGTGGCCGCTGTGATCGGCGGCATGGGCAGCTCGGTCGGCGCGCTCGTCGGCGGTCTCATCGTCGGCATCTTGAGCAAGATGGTCGCCGGATACGTCTCCTCGGCGGCGGAACACGCCGTCGCCTTCGCCCTCCTCATGCTGATGCTCGCGATCCGACCGCAGGGCATCTTCGTCCAGCCGGAGGTAAACAAGGCATGACCGCGCTGCGCAGCCACTTCACCGGCGTCATCACCCATCCCTGGTTCGTCGTGGCTCTCGCGGCGGGGCTCGCCTTCTTCGTGATGAACACCACGACGGGCACCGTCCAGATCCTGACCTTCATCCTGATCAACGTGATCTTCGCCCAGTCGATCAATGTGCTGACAGGCCTCGGCGGCCAGATTTCGCTCGGCCATGCCGGCTTCTTCGGCATCGGCGCTTACTGCACGGCCGTATTGACGAGGACCTACGGCCTGGACATGGCCGTATCCATACCGTTGGCGGCTCTCCTCGGCGGCGCCGCCGGATATCTCCTGTCCTTCCCCGCGGGACGCGTGCGCGAGGTCTATCTCGCGATGATGACGCTCGGCTTCGGCATGATCTTCTACGAGGTCGTGCGCGAATGGGTCTCTGTGACCGGCGGCACCATGGGTCTGAGCGGGGTGCCGTCGGCGGCATTGCGCACCGCCAGCATCCTCGGCGTGCCGCTCAACCAGATCGCGTATTTCTGGGTCGTCCTCGTGGTTACGCTCATCGTGGTGGCGCTGCTTTCAAACATGACCCGCAGCCATGTCGGCCGGGCGCTGTTCGCCGTCCATCACAATGAGGTCGCGGCGGGAAGCCTCGGCATCTCGCACGCATCGACGAAGCGCACCGCCTATACGCTGAGCGGCCTGCTCGCCGGCCTCGCCGGAGCGTTCTACGCGCATCTCGTGGGATATCTCGGCCCCGAGAGCTTCGCCGTGCACCGCTCGATCGAGGTTCTCGTCATCTCCATCGTCGGCGGGCTCGGCTCCATCGCCGGCCAGATCATCAGCGCGGCCATCTTCACCTATCTGCCGGAAGCGCTGCAGGCCTTCGCGGAGTTCCAGTTCATCGTCTACGGCGTGATCCTGACCTTCTCGCTGATCGTGCTGCCCAAGGGCATCGCGGGCCTCATACTCGATCCGCCACGCTTCATCCGGCCTTCGGCGCTGGCCGCCGCCCGCGCGCGAAAGCCCGAACTGGTGTGGAACGACAGCGTCGGGCGCGTCGCCGTCAAGGTCGAGGGGCTGACGAAGCGCTTCGGAGGACTGACGGCGCTCGACGATGTTTCGCTGACGCTCAAGCCCGGAAACATCACCGCGCTCATCGGCCCGAACGGATCGGGCAAGAGCACGCTCGTCAACGTGACCTGCGGCATCTACGAGCCGACGGAAGGGCGCGTTATGCTCGGCGATACCGACATCTCGGGCCTTCCCGATTACAAGGTCGCGGCTTTGGGCGTGGTGCGCACGTTCCAGGATCCGCGCCTCGTTCCGAGTTTCACGGTGCGCGAGAACCTGCTGCTCGGCGCGCATTGCCTCGGCCGGCAGTCGGGAATGGCCGCAGCCCTCGCCCTGCCCGCCGCGATGCGGGAGGAGGCCGAGTTCCTCGCCGAGATCGAAGCGGTGATGGAGCTGACCGGGCTCTCCGATTTCGCCGACACCGCCGTCGATTCCCTGCCCTACGGCTATCGGCGCATGGCGGAGGTCGCCAGAGCTCTCATGGCCCGCCCGCATACGATCCTGCTCGACGAGCCGGCGGCGGGCCTCTCCGAATCCGAGATGGAGATGCTGGGCGGCATCATCCGGAAGATGAAGGAAGCGGGCCTCACCATCATGCTCATCGAGCACCACATGGACTTCCTCAATGATCTCGTCGACGACGTCGTCGTCCTCGACTCGGGACAGGTGATCTATCGCGGCGACATCGACGGCATGCGCAAGGATCAGGCTGTGATCGCAGCCTACCTCGGCCAGGAAGAGGAGGAGGAGGTATGATCGAGGTGCGCGACCTGTCGGTACGGTACGGCGCGGTCGAGGCGCTTCGCGGCATCACGCTGACGGCGCAGCCCGGCCATACGACCGCCGTGCTCGGCGCCAACGGAGCGGGGAAGTCGTCGCTTCTGCGCGCGATCAGCGGCATCTCGCCGGTCACGGGCGGCGAGATCCTGTTGAATTCGAAGGCCATCCAGACCGTGCCGCCGGAGAAGCGCTCGCAGCTGGGCCTCGCCCACGCGATGGAGGGGCGGCGGATTTTCAAGCAGCTTGCGGTCCATGAGAACCTCGAGCTCGCCTGGAGTTTCGGCGCCCGCAAGATCGATCTCCAAAAGGGCATTCGGGAGGTCTACGACCGCTTCCCGATCCTCGGGGAGAAATCGACGACGGCAGGAGGTCTCCTGAGCGGAGGCCAGCAGCAGATGCTGATTCTCTCCTGCGCGACGATCCGCAACCCGACCCATCTCCTGCTCGACGAGCCCTCCCTTGGGCTCGCCCCGATCATCGTCAACCAGATCTACGACTTCATCGCCAGCTTCGCCCGCGACACGGGCGCGACCGTGATCATCGCCGAGCAAATGGCGACGATGGCGCTGAAGGTGTCGAATTACGGATACGTCCTGCGCGGCGGCAAGGTGGTCGTCGACGGCGAGAGCAAGGAATTGTTGCGCAACGGCATCGCGGAGACTTTGTCGTCAAGCTACCTCTGAACCGGGCCCCTCCCGGGGCTCTTCACCGGAACCGCCCGCCCGATCGCACGCCGGCGCGTTGGAGAAGCGTATCATGAACTATATCGCACGAACGGAGGCGAAGGTCGTGGCGGTGATCGGCGCCGGCACGATCGGCGCGTCCTGGTCGGCCTGGTTCCTTGCGCGGGGGTTTCGCGTCAATGCGAGCGACCCTTCTCCGGAAGGCGAGGCCTTCGTCAGGCGCTTCGTCGCCAACGCGTGGCCGCAACTCGTCGAACTCGAAATCGCGACGATCACGCTCGACGAGGCGCTGGCGCGGCTCGTCTTCACGGCGGATATCGCGGAGGCCTGCAAGGACGCCGATTTCGTGCAGGAGAACGCGCCGGAGCGGATCGAGATCAAGCAGGAGCTTCTCGCGCGCATCGACGAACACCTGCCCGAGGGCCGCGTCATCGGCTCGTCGACGTCGGGCCTCAAGGCGAGCGACATGCAGGCGCGCATGGCTCGCCCCGGACGGCTCGTCGTGGCGCATCCTTTCAATCCGCCCCATCTCATCCCGCTCGTCGAGATCGTCGGCGGACGCCAGACGGATGAAGCGGCCTGCGACTGGGCGCTCGGCTTCTACAATGATCACGGCAAGCGCGCGATCCGCGTCCGCAAGGAGGTTCCCGGCCACATCGCCAACAGGCTGCAGGCCGCGCTGTGGCGCGAGGCGGCGCATCTCGTCTCCGACGGCGTGGCGAGCGTGTCCGACGTCGACGCCGCGATCACCGAGGGCCCGGGCCTGCGCTGGGCCATCATGGGGCCGCACCTGACCTTCCACCTCGCCGGCGGCGACGGGGGAATCCGCCATTTCGCCGACCATCTGGGGCCGGCGATCAAGACCTGGTGGGACGATCTCGGCGCGCCCGTCATCGACGCGCGCCTCACGGACATGCTGGAGGAAGGCGTGCGCGAGGAGGCGGGCGGCCGCTCGACCGCCGATCTCGCAGCGGAGCGCGACCGCAAGCTCATCGCGCTCCTGAAGACGGTCAAGCCGGGGGCCTGATCGGGCCGCACTCGACCGTCCCTGAGGACCCGTCGCGAGGCGGGCGGGGGAACGAACGTGTCGAACAAGCGCGTAGGCGACACAATGACGGGCTTCAGGCTCGCGGAGACGGGAAGCTACGCCGTGGGCGGGCGCCGCGTGCGCGTCGAGGGCCAGGCGATCAGACCCGTACGCCTCTCGCCCGGGCTTTCCATCGACTACGATCCCAACGGAACGTTCTGGATCGAGCAGACCTACGTCCAGTACTTCACGCCCGCAGAGCCGCGCTTCCCGCTGCCCGTGCTTCTGATTCACGGCGGCGGCATGACGGGGCGAACCTGGGAGACGACGCCGGACGGGCGCCCCGGATGGCTCCAGCGCCTTCTCGAGGCGGGACTCCCGGTTCATGTCATCGACAATGTCGAGCGCGGCCGCGCCGGCTTCTGCGCGCTTCCCGGAATCTGGGACGAGGCGCCGATCGTGCGCAGCCTTGAGGAATCCTGGCTGCTCTATCGTTTCGGCGCGAAGGAGGACTTTCCCTCGCGCAAGCCTTTCCCCGGATCACGCTTCCCGGTCGATGCGCTCGACTCCTTCGCCGCCTATGGCGTGCCCAGATGGCCGTCGACGGCGCCGGCGCAGATGGAAGGCCTGCGCCGGGTGCTCGAGCGTATCGGGCCGTGCGTCCTCGTCGGCCACAGCCAGGGCGGCGGCTTCGCGTTGCAATTGGGGGCGGAGCGGCCCGACCTCGCGCCGCTCGTCGTCGCGCTCGAACCGCACGGCGACTTCGCCGTAGCCGAGGGCAGGACTCTCGACGGGGCGAGCCTGCATGTCGTCATGGGCGATTTTCTTGATCGCAGCGAGACGTGGCGCGATCTCGAAGCGAAGTCGCTGCGCGCGGCGGAGGGCTGGCGGCGCAGCGGCGGAAGCGCGCAGGTCGCGTATCTCGGCGATCGCGGACTCCACGGACATTCTCACATGATGATGATGGACGAGGGCTCCGACGAAGTCGCCGCGCTCGTCATCCAGCGCATCCTCGATTTCGACCGAACAGCCCTGTCAACGCGCGAAACGAGCCAAGCGCGGTCTGCGGCGATAGGGCTTAACTCGAACACATTCAATGGCTAGCATCCCATGAGAAAAACGAAACATCTTGAGGGAGGGATGGAGTCACTACGCGACGTGCGCCTCTTCGCGAAGGTGGTGCATGCGGGAAGTTTCTCGGCTGCGGGGCGGCAATGCGGGTTGTCGCCGGCTGCGGTTTCGCGTCGAATCTCCATGCTGGAGCAAAGCCTCGGCGTCCGGCTGATCTATCGCACGAGCCGCAAGCTGACGCTCACGGAGGCCGGTCAGACCCTGTTCGAGAACGCGATCAAGATCCTCAATCAGGTCGACGAGCTGCAATCCGTCATATCCGAATACCAGCTAAGCCCGCGCGGGCTGCTTCACATCCACACCCGGGTCGCGATCGGCGTCCAGTTCCTCTCCAAGGTGCTGCCGCGCTTCCAGGCCGAATATCCCGAGGTCCAGGTGAAGCTGTGGCTGACCGAGGATCATCAGGATCTCATCGAGAACAAGATCGACGTAGCGATCCGGCTCGGGAATCTCGACGAACCGTCGCTCGCCGTCCGCAGGCTCTGGGACGGCAGCCCCCGGATGCTCCTCGCCTCGCCCGACTACGTGAAGCGCCATCCGCCGATCACGCATCCCTCCGACCTCACGCGTCACAATTGTCTGACCTATCTCGACGGTCGTTTCGACGACGGCCGGGCGCTCTGGCGATTCAAGAAGGGCGATGAAGAGATCGAGATGCGGGTGAGCGGAACCTTGCAGGTCAACAATCCCGAGGTTCTTCGTCAATCGGTCCTCGCAGGATTGGGCGTCTGCCTCCTGCCGCTCTGGTGCTTCGAGAACGATTTCGAGGAAGGCAGGATCGTGCAGGTGCTGCCGCAATACGCGGTCACCCCGAGCACGTTCGACCATCACATCTACATCGTCTTCGAGCGATCGCGTTACGTCTCGCCGAAGATCAGGGCTTTCGTCGATTTTCTTTCGGAATCCCCTCGATTCTTCCAACCGGAAGGCGACCTCGATCAGCCATCCGTCGCCGCGCCGCGCAAGGACCGGCGCTTGGCCATCCGGGCGCTCGGCTTTTGATCTTCCATGAGCCTCAGAACCCCACCTGATCACCGCCCTTGAGCGCCAGCATCTCGCGCGCTTCGTCGGGACTCGCGATCTCGTGCCCGAGATTTTCGAGAATGGCGCGGATCTTGGCGACCTGCTGCGCGTTCGATGTCGCGAGCTCGCCCCGCCCGATGAACAGGCTGTCCTCCAGCCCGACGCGCACGTTGCCGCCGAGGATCGCGCCCATCGTGGCGAGCGGCATCTGGAAGCGCCCGGCCGCGAGCACCGAGAACAGGTAATCGTCCCCGAACAGCTTGTCGGCGGTCCGCTTGAGGTGCATCAGGTTGTCGGGATCGGCGCCGATGCCGCCGCGAATCCCCATGACGAACTGGATGAAGTAGGGCGGCTTCACGAGGCCCTGCTCGGCGAAATAGGCCAGATTGTAGAGATGGCCGACGTCGTAGCACTCGAACTCGAATTTCGAGCCGCAGCCGTCGCCGAGATGCTTCATCACCCCTTCGATATCCTTGAAGGTGTTCTTGAAGATGAAATCGCGGGTCATCTCCAGATAGGCCGGCTCCCACTCGTGCTTCCAGTCCTTGAAGCGCGACTGCATCTCGAACAGGCCGAAATTCATCGAGCCCATGTTGAGCGAGCACATCTCGGGCTTGGCCCACATCGCGGCCGCGATGCGCTGCTCCAGGCTCATGCCGTGGCCGCCGCCGGTGGTGATGTTGATCACCGCGTCGGTCGATTGCTTGATGCGCGGCAGGAAACGCTCGAACACCTCGGGCGCTCCGGTGGGACTGCCGTTTTCGGGGTCGCGCGCGTGCAGGTGGATGATCGCGGCGCCCGCTTCCGCCGCGCCGATCGCGCCGGCGGCGATCTCGTCCGGCGTCACGGGAAGATGGGGCGACATCGTCGGCGTATGCACGGCGCCCGTCACGGCGCAGGTGATGATGACCTTCCTCGACTTCGCCATCGATGTGGCTCCCTTCCCATCTGTTTTTCTTTTCGACCCGATGCGGGCCGGCCGCCGGGGGCCGGCTCGCACCGATGGAGCTCATCGATCTTCGAGCGGCCCCAGAATCCCGATTTCCATCGCCTTGATCTGGAGCGCCAGATATTTCGAGTTGATCCGGCAATGCGGCAGCGCGCCGGCCATGAACCACAGACCCTCCTGCGGCGTGCGCCGGAACATGTTGCTCAGCTCCCCGGTCTCGTCGAGCCCCCAGACCGGACCGATCCGGTCCGCAATCGCGTCGCCGAGCGCACGGCGAACGAGCTCCTTCTGGGGCAGATAGCCCGTCGCCAGCACGATGAGGTCGGCGGGGACGATCGAGCCGTCCTTCATCAGCGCGCCCTCGGCAACGAAGCGCTCGATGTGTTCGTAGTGCATCAGGCCGATTTCGCCTTTGATCATCAGCTCGGAGGAGCCGGCGTCGAGGTTGTAGCCGCCGCCCCGCCGGAAGTATTTCATCTGGTGGCCGGTCTCGTCCTCGCCGATGTCGAACTTGAAGCCGATCCCCTTGAGGCCGTCGATCATGGGCTTGTCCAGCTCGAGCATGCGCTGGGTCGCCAGCTTGTAACCCTCGATCATGAGGTCCGGCGTCGTGGAGGCGACGATCAGGTCGCAATCCTCGAGCGGCGGCCCCTCGTCCCAGACCGCCTCGTTCAGACGCGCGCTCGGATCGATCGAGACGACGGTGGTCGAACCTCTCTGGATGATTGTCGTGTCGACCCCGAAGCTGTGCAGGTCGAGGGCGATGTCATTGGCGCTGCTGCCCGTGCCGATGATGAAGGCGCGCTTGCCGCCCCAATCCGCGCCGCTCTGGAAGCCCTCGGAATGGATGATCTCGCCCTTGAAATCGGAGAGTCCGGGGATGTCCGGGACGAAGGGATAGCTGCTCACGCCGTTGGCGAAGACGAGGTGCCTCGGCCGAACGACGCGCTCGGAACCGTCGCCGCGCTTCAGCCTTGCCGTCCACGTCTTCGTGTTCTCATCCCATTCTCCCGCAACGAACTCGGTGTCCGTCCAGCAGTTGATCTGCAAGGCGTCGGCATAGAACTCGAACCAGTTCCCCAGCATGTCCTTGGGAATATATTTCGGGAAGGTCGGCGGAAAATCCAGGTAGGGCAGATGGTTCAGGTGGATGGAGTTGTGCAGCGCCAGCG
Source organism: Salinarimonadaceae bacterium (assembly GCA_007693435.1). GTDB lineage: Bacteria > Pseudomonadota > Alphaproteobacteria > Rhizobiales > Beijerinckiaceae > Saliniramus. The sequence continues at coordinate 24,799 of REDO01000053.1, forward strand.
AGTGGTAGCGATTGCGCCAGCTGTCGCCGATGCGCTTCGTGGACTCGACGACGAGGGTGTCGACGCCGAGCTGGTTGAGCCGCGCGGCGATGGAAAGCCCGGCCTGAGCCCCGCCGATGACGAGCACGGTCGGCTCCCGGTCCTCGTAGGCGACGGCCTTGCGGCGCGCATCGAGCCAGTTGTCGCCGCCGAAATTGCGCGAAAAGGCTGCGCCCGTCGGGCGTCTGTCGCCGACCGTCTCCTCGTGTCCGATCAGTTCCTCGAGCACCGTCGAGACGTGCCAGGCCCTCGGCTCGCCGGAGGCGTCGGGGAAGAGGCGCACGATCCCGTCACAGCGGCCGATATCCGTTTTGAAGGCGAAGATCGCCTCGACGCATTCGCGCCCGACGCGCTTGATCTCGCGCGGCGGCTTGCGGCCTTCCGGCAGGTGGAAGCCGCCGGCCTTCGTCTCCGCCTGACGCGCTGCGAGCCCCGCCGCGACGTTGGCGCGGCCGCGCGCGGATGAGAAATCCCAGGTGAAGGCGAGGATGTCGCGCCAGTGGCAATCCTCCTCGAAGAGCGCCCCGATACGCGTGGCGTCGCGCGAGGCCAGCGCGGCCTCGAACGCCTCCAGCCAGCGTTGCGCGGCCTCTTCGGGCCGCATGGCCCAGGGGCGCTTCTGGATTGATGTGAGGGCGTCGTTCATGGGTGGCGTCTCCGCTCGTCGATCACTGTGATCTTTCAGGAACCGGCGCGGGTCGCGCCGAGGCCGAGCGCGAGAAAGCGCGCAGCGGTCTCGATCGCCGGAACCGCATCCGAAATCAGCTTGTCCATGGGCATAAAGCCGTGGAGCATTCCCTCGACGCGCCAGGACGTTACGCGAACGCCGGCCTCGACGAGGCGCCGGGCGTAGGCCTCGCCCTCGTCGCGCAAGGGATCGTGGCTCGCCGTGAGCACGAAGGCGGGCGGCAGGCCGTCTAAGCGCGCGGCGCGCAGCGGCGAGGCGCGCCAGTCGCCCGGATCGGCGCCGCCGAGATAGTGGTTCTGGAACCATCGAAGCGCATCGCCCGTCAGGAGATGGTCCTGCGCGAACTGCGCGTGCGAGGGCGTGTCCATCGCCAGGTCGCAGACGGGATAGAGCAGCAGCTGAAAGGCGAGCGCCGGCCCTCCCCGGTCCCGCGCCTCGATCGCGGCGACGGCGGCGAGCGTTCCGCCCGCGCTGTCCCCTCCGACGCCGATCCGCGTCGGGTCGATCCCGAGCTCTCCGGCCATGCCGGCGAGAGCGCGCACGGCCGCGCCCGCATCCTCCGGAGCGGCCGGGAAGGGATGCTCGGGGGCGAGCCGATAATCGACGGAAGCGATGGCGCAGTTCGAGACCGCAGCCAGCCGCCGGCACAGACCGTCATGGGAATCGATCCCGCCCAGCACCCAGCCTCCGCCGTGGAAATAGATCAGGAGAGGCGCGGCGCCCTCCTTGCGCGGGCGCGCCCTGTAGAGGCGCACGGGCAGCGATCCGCCGGGACCCGCGACCGCAATATCCTCGATCGCTTCGACCGGGTGCGGCGGCCCCTGCGTCGCCTCGCGTCCGGCGGCGTAGGTCGCGCGCGCCTCCTCGACGCTCATGGCCTCGTAGGGCGGACGGTCGGCCTGCCGGATGATGTCGAGCAGGTTCTGCGAATCGGGATGAAGGTTCATTGTCCGCCTTCCTTTACGTCAATGTCGTCCCGGCGACGCGGGCGGGCGCGCCGACGGGATGGCTGGCGCCGTCACCACGCGGTTTCGAGGATTTCCATGATGTCTTCCTCGCGCTCCACGGGACGCGGGTTGCCCGAGGCGTGGCCGCTCGCGACCACGGTGCGCGCGATCTGTTCAAGCTGGTCGCGGGTCACGCCGACCTCGCGAAGCGTCGTGGGCTGGCCGAGTTCATGCAGCAGTTCGAGCAATGCGTCGGCCGCGTCGGCGCCAGGGCGCCCGAGAAGCTCGGCGATCAGCGCCTGACGCTCCTTCGTCCAATCCTTGTTGAACCGCAATGTCGCGGGCAGGAGAACGCAGGAGCAATGGCCGTGCGGCACGTGCGCGATGGCCGACAACGAATAGCTGATCCCGTGGCTCGCCCCGTGCTGTCCGCGTCCCATGCCCGTCGTCGAGAGCCAGACGGCCATCTGGGCGTTGAGGCGCGCATCGAGATCGTCCGGATCTTTGCGCGTGCCGCGCAACGCCTCCTGCATCATCCGCAGCCCGTGGATGCAGGTGCCGTCGGTGAAGGGATTGGCCTTGGGCGAATAGATCGACTCGACCGCGTGGTCGATCGCGCGAACGGCGGTCGAATACCAAAGATCGTCGCCGGTGTGGCGCGCGACGGCCGGGTCGAGGATCACGGAGACGGGAACGAGCGACGGCCCGACATAGAGATCCTTCTTGTGGCGCACGTCGTCGACGGAGCCGGCGGTCGTCGTGAACTCGGCGCCCGAGAGCGTCGTGGGCACAGCGATCTGGCGGATCGCGCCCTGCCTGAAGCCGGGATTGACGAGACCGCCGCCATCGCCGCGGCGCACGTGGAAGGCGTCGAAATCCTCGTGCTTGCCGATATCCTCGGCGAGCATCAGCTGCACCATCTTGGCGCCGTCGATGGACGAGCCGCCGCCGACGGAGAGGATCAGGTCGGGCTTGGCGTCGCGCGCCTTGGCCACCGCCTTGAGCAGCGCCGAGCGTGGCGAATGCGCGGGCATCTCGTCGAAAAGCCCGACGAAGCTCGCGCCGAGCGCCTTCTTCAGATCGTCGATGACCGGCGTTTTCCGGCTCAGCGTCCCCGAACACATCACGAAAACCCGCGACGCGCCGATCAGCTTCATCTCGCTCGCCAGCGCCTCCGCGACCGGAACCCCGAAGATCACGCGTTCCTGCGGAAACTGCTCCTGCACCCCTCGCATGCCGTCCTCCCTTGAAGACGCGACCGATCTGACGCGGCCGCTGTCGTCGAGTCCATTTTCGGGAGGCGGGTAATGCTTGGGAACCGGCCTATTGCGAGAACCTTCTTCTCGCTTAGCGAAACGATCGGTCCGCGGCGCATGCGGATCCGCTCATGCTGGCGCGTCGCCGGCGAGCGAACTCCGGACGGCGCGCGAGAGCGCCTCGCAGGCTCGCTCGATGCTGGTGGACCGGGGCCCGGACGCGACGCGCAGTATCCTGAAATCGACCTCGAGCGGCGGCGAAAGAGGCGCTACGACGATAGATCCGGGGCCGGCCTCGTTGAGCGTCAACGTATCGACGACGCCCGCCGCGACGCCTGCGCGGGCGAGGGCGAGGACGCCGCGGCTGCTGCGCAGCTCGACGACGGGCTGGGCGGGTTTTTTGGCGCTCCATCCGGCGAGCAGCCGGCCGATCGGGTCCGTCGCGCGCATGGCCGCCTGCGGCAAGGCGGCAAGGTCGTCGGGGCTGACGTCGCGTCCGTCGTCGAACGCGCCGAGGGGCGCCACGCAGACGAGCGGAACCCTGCAACTGAACAGGGTTTCGAGCGGAACGCCGTGTTCGGCCCCGAAGACGCAGGCGAGGTCGAGGCGCCCGCCGGTGAGGCGGTTCACGAGGTCGTGCGAGTTGAGCACGTCGACCGACAGCGCCAGATCGGGAGCCTCCCCGCGGATCTCCATCACGGCGCGCGCGAGAATGCCCTCGCTGACCGCCGGGACGACGCCGAGACGCAACGTTCCGACCTTGCCCGTCGCCAGCAGACGCGCGAGCCGCCGCAGACTCTCAACGTCTTCCTGGATCGCGTGGGCCTGGGCGAAGAGCTCGTGCGCCTCCGGCGTGGGCACGAGACGGCCGGCGGCGTTCGAGAGCAGAACGAGCCCGAGTTCGTCCTGCATCCTCTTGAGCGTGGTGCTGATCGCCGGCTGGGTCACATTCAGCATTTCGGCCGCCGCCACGGTCGATCCCGTGATCATGACCGCGTGGAAAACCTCGATCTGACGCAGCTGCATATTAGGTCACATTATCCAGAATACCAGAATCGGAATTTGTCATGATGTCGTTGACTGAGCAATCATTAACGGGATGTGAACCCGGCAAATAGGCCCGGCTCATCAATGGGAGACTCTTCAGATGAAATTGACCAGAATTGCGGTTGGCGCACTTGCGTTGGCCATTGCTTCACCCGTCCTCGCGCAGGATTCCCTCGTTATCGGCACCGGCGGCACTGGCGGGGCCTATTACCCGATCGGCGTCGGCATGGCCCGTATCGTTTCCGAGGCTGACCCGAGCCTTCGCGTCGATGCGGTCAGCTCCGGCGGCAGCACGGAAAACGTGCAGCTCATCGCTCGCGAAGAAATCGAGTTGGGCATCACGAACGGCGTCGTCGCGACGCTTGCGGCGCGCGGTGAATCCGTGTTCGAAGGCACCCCCCGCACGACGCTGCGCGCGGTATTCTCTCTCTACGGCAACACGGAGCACCACGTCGCTCTCGCCGACGCCGCCCCGACGGGCACGATCGACGACCTCGCCACCCTGCCGGGCCCCTACAACATCGGCGGCCGCCAGAGCGGCGCCCGCACGGCTGCGGAGCTGATGCTGCAAGCGCTCGGCCATGACCCGGAAGCGATCTCGCTCGAGTTCATCGGCAGCTATTCGGAAGCGGGCTCCGCCCTGCAGGATCGCCGCATCTCGGCCGCCAATCTCGGCGCCGGCATTCCGGTTCCGGCCATCACGGAAATCTATGCGGCGCTCGGCGCGGACCGTGTCCGCATTCTGCGCTTCGAAGACGAGCATATCGCCCGTATCGATGCTGCTCATCCTGGCCTCTATTACGGCGTGACCATTCCGGCCGGCAGCTATCCCGGCCAGACCGAGGACATTCCGACTGCGGAATACGCCAACCTGATGGTCGTCGACGAGAGCATCGACGAGGACGTGGTCTATCGCTTCACGAAGGCCGTCTTCGAGAACATCGAAAAGATCCACGAGGTGCACCCTGCGGCCAAGGGCATCACCCTCGAGAACGCGTTCTCCGGGCTGCCGGTTCCGCTGCATGCGGGCGCCTTGCGCTACTTCGACGAAATCGGCGTGGCCGTTCCCGAGGGTCTCCGGTGAGCGCCGAAACCGAAAATCAAACGGCGGGGCCTTCGGGCCCCGTCACTACGTCGCCACTCTACGTGATCGTGGCGATCGCGGCTTGCGCTTACGCCGTGTTCCACATCTGGTTTGCGACCTTCGGCTCCATCGCCGACAGCTGGCGCAACGGTGTGCACGTCGGGGGCGCTCTTGCTCTGTTTTTCGCGCTGCGCGGACTCGACGGCGGACCGCGCGCCCGTCTCTGGCTCGCTCTGGCGCTGATCTGCGCCCTCATTCCGGTCTACGTGATCGTGATGGAGCAGGCGCTCTACGCCCGCAACGACCGCATGATCCCGCTCGACATGTGGGTGGCCTGCGGAATCCTGGCGCTCGTTCTCGCAGCCGCCGGCATCGCGGGCGGATGGGTTCTCACGGTGCTCGGCACGATCGCGACCGCCTACGCCTTGTGGCTCGGCCCCTTTCTGCCGGGCGGGTGGGGCTTTCGCGGCATCACGCTCTACACCTTCACCTACCGGATGATCTGGGGTGGTGAGGGGTATTTCGGCTTTCTGGCGACGATCTCCGCGACCTTCGTCTATTTGTTCGTTCTGCTCGGCGTCACGCTTCTCGCGGCCGGCAGCGGAAACTTCCTCGTGCAGGCGTCGCTGCGCATAGGCGCGCGCCTTCCGGGCGGACCGGCGCAGGCGGCGGTGGTCGGCAGCGCCGCGATGGGGTCGGTCAGCGGCACGTCGCTCGGCAACGTCATGGCCACCGGCTCGGTGACGATCCCGATGATGATCCGCGCGGGCTACAGCCGCCCCTTCGCCGCGGGCGTCGAGGCGTCGGCGTCGAATATCGGCCAGATCGCTCCGCCGGTCATGGGCGCGGGCGCCTTCATCCTGGCGGCGTGGACGCAGACGCCTTACACGACGGTGGCGCTGCTCTCGATCCTGCCTGCGATGCTCTATTTCTACTCCGTCTTCGTCGGGGTCGCGCTCGACGCGTTCAAGCACGACTGGAAGCCGGCTATCGAGCGCCCCCAGATCGTCTGGCGCGACGGTCTGCCCTTCGCCTTCGCCATGGGCGGCCTCATCGCGCTTCTCGTCATCGGCTACACGCCCGTCTTCGCCTGCTGCGGCGCGATCATCGCGGCGATCGCGGGGAGCTGGCTCACGCCGGCCAATCGCATCGGACCGCGCCAGCTCGTGCAGATCGCGGTCGATGGCGCCAGGGCGGCGTCCGTCACCGCGATCATGCTCGCGGCCGCCAACGTCGTCGTCGGCGTCCTGACGATGACCGGCAAGGGCATCACCTTCTCGGCCATGATCTTCGACGCCGCGCAGGGCAACATGTACCTCATGGCCCTCGCTGTCCTGCTGATCTCGCTGATCCTCGGAATGGGCCTTCCCATCACGGCGAGCTACGTCATCGTCGCGGTCGTCGTCGGGTCCGGCTTCGAGCAGTTCGGCCTGTCCATCTTCGCGATCCACCTGATGATCTACTGGTACTCGCAGGACAGCACCGTGACCCCGCCTGTGGCGCTTTCCGCCTTCGCCGCAGCGGGCATCGCTCGAACACCGCCATTTCCGGCGAGCATCGTGTCGTGGCGCCTGTCTAAGGGGCTCTACGCGATCCCGCTCCTGTTCCTCTCCGGCGACATCCTCTTCTTGAACGGGGTCGGACCGGCGGCGGTGGCGTTCGGCGGCGCGATCGTCGGCCTGACCGGCATCGGCATGGCGCTGGCGCGACGCTGTATCGGCGGCCCGGTGCCCATGTGGCTCGCCGTACCTCTGTTCGTGTCGTCGGTGGCGACCTTCCTGATCGAGCGCGAGATCGCGGAGCCGGCGATCGCGGTGACCTTCCTCCTCATCGCGCTTGCCGAGGTGCGCGCGCGGCTGCCGAAGGCTGTGGGGATGGCGCGGTGACCGAACACGACCTCGCGATCCTCGGAGCGAGCGTCGTCGACGGGAGCGGCGCTCCGGCGAAGCGCGCCGAGATCTACATCTCGGGCGACCGGATCGCAGCTGTGCGCCCGCCCGGAACGCGGGAACCCGCGCGCGAGATCGTCGAGGCCGACGGCCTCGTCCTCGCGCCCGGCTTTATCGACGTCCACACCCACGACGACATGGCGCTGATCAAGACGCCGCTGATGCCGTCGAAGGTCTCCCAGGGCGTCACCACGGTGATCACCGGCCTGTGCGGCTACAGTCCGGCGCCGCTGCCCCCGGGAACGAAGCTGCCGGAGGAATACGACATCCTCATTCCGGAACGCGGGAAGATCTTCGAGCGCTTCTCCGGCTATCTCGACGCGGTCGCTCAAGCGGCGCCGGCGGTCAATTCGCTCGCGCTCGTCGGGCACTCGACCCTGCGCATCGCGGCGATGACCGAACTCTCGCGTCCGGCCACCCCTGACGAGGTGGCGTCCATGCAACGCCTGCTCGACAAGGCGCTCGAGGATGGCGCCGCGGGCCTCAGCTCGGGGCTCGCCTATGCGATGGCCAAGGCGTCGGAGACGGATGAACTCGTCGCCCTGTGCGAAAGATTGGCCTCGCGGGCCGCGCCCTATGTGACGCATATTCGCGATGAGGGCGACTATCTCGTCGAGGCCGTCGATGAAGCCCTCACGATCGGCCGGCGCGCGGGCGTTCCGGTGATCTTCTCGCATCACAAGGCGCTGGGCCAGCACAATCACGGCAAGACGCGCGAGACGCTGGCGATGATCGACGCCGCCTGCGGCTGCCAGACCGTCGGGCTCGACGTCTACCCCTATTCCTATTCGTCGACCTCGCTCACGGTGGAGCGTGCGCGTCGAGGCGGAAAGATCGTCGTGACGCGCAGCGCGACCATGCCCGAATGCGTCGGCCTCACGGTCGACGCCATATCGGAAAGGCTCGGCTGCGACCCCGAAGAGGCCGTGCGCCGCCTGCAGCCTGCCGGAGCGCTATACCACCTGATGGACGAGGACGAGGTGCGCCGCGTGCTCATCCATCCCCTGGCCATGATCGGCTCCGACGGGCTGCCCTTCGACCCCATGCCGCATCCGAGGCTCTGGGGGACGTTCCCGCGCGTGCTCGGCCATTACGTCCGCGATCAGGGTCTGCTGTCGCTCGAATCTGCGATTCACAAGATGACGGGGCTTCCCGCGCGCATGTTCCGGCTCGAGGGGCGCGGCGTCGTCGAGCCCGGGGCTTTCGCCGATCTCGTGCTCTTCGATCCCGACCGCATCGCCGACCGCGCCTCGCCATCGTCGCCGGATAACGCGGCGGAGGGCGTCGCGCGGGTCTGGATCAACGGACGCTCCCCCGGCGCCGGAACCGGGCGGCGACTGACGTCGAGCCCCGCCTGAACCCAATCACAAGCGTATCGCAGGACAAAGGCTCCATCCATGGCGCATGTGGTCATCGTTGGCGCGGGCGTCGTCGGCTGCGCGACCGCGTGGGCGCTCGTTCGGGCGGGCCACACCGTGGCGCTCGTCGACCGGCATGCCGGCCCGTGCCGGGGGGCCAGCATGCGCAACGGCGCGCAGCTCAGCTACGCCTATGCCGACGCGCTCGCCACGCCGGGGCTGCTCGCCCAATTGCCGCGCATTCTCGCGGGCCGCGATCCCGCCTTTCGCCTGCGGCTTCAGGCCGACCCTGAATTTCTCGTCTGGGCGCTGCGCTTTTTCGCGAACATGCGCCCTTCCGCCTTTCGCGACAACACCGCCAGGCTGACGCGCATGGCGGCGCGGACGCAGGCGCTGATGCCGGAGATCGTCGCTGACCTCGACCTCGTCTTCGACCATGCGGCGTCAGGAAAGATGATCCTGCACGCGGACGAGCGCTCGCTGGCGAAGGCGAGGGAGAACGTCGCGCTGAAATCCTCGCTCGGCATGCGGCTGGAAGTGCTCGACCGGGCGAAGGCGAACGCGATCGAACCCGCGCTCGCCCATTACCGCGATCCGATCGCCGGCGTCGTCTACAGTCCGGCCGACGCGGTGGGGCGGCCGAGCGCTTTCTGCGAGGGCGTGGTGCGGGAATTGACCAAACGGGGCAAGCTCGAGAAGCGCTTCGGATGCGAGGCGACGGGCCTTGTGCGCCGGGCGGGCCGCGCCGTCGGCGCGCTGCTGAATGGCGGCGCCCCGGCGACGGGCGACGCAGTCGTCGTCGCGACCGGCTACGGGCTTTCGCGGCGCGGCCCCTTCGCGCCGCCGTTCAGCGCAGTCTGGCCGGTGCAGGGCTATTCGGCGACGTTTCCGGCGACCGCGCAGGCGATGGCCTGTTCGATCACCGACATCAAGCGCAAGCTCGTCTTCGCGCGGCTCGGCGACAAGGTGCGCATCGCCGGGATCGCCGATATCGGAAGACGGGATTTCGCCTTTGTCCCGGAACGCTTCGACGCGCTGCTCGCGGGCGCCCGCGCGGCTTTCGGCGCCGGATTCGATCACACGTTCGAGGATATCGAACCCTGGTCCGAAGCGCGCCCCTGCACGCCGTCCTCGTCGCCGCTCATCGGCCCGACGGCGATACCCGGCCTCTGGCGCAATCTCGGGCACGGGACGCTTGGCTGGACCCTGTGTCTGAGCTCCGCCGAGATGCTGGTCGAGGAGATGCAGGCGCAACTTCGCTGACAAGCGACGCCGGTCCGCGCGAAAATCTCAGTCCAGCTCGAAGGCGTCCTTGTAGTCGAGTTTCAGCGCCGGGTCCTGCTCCTCCTTGACGAGCAGGCAGTTCCCGACCGCCAGAACCTCGATCTCGCTGCCCATGAAGCAGCGGAAGGCGTCTTCGGGCGTGCAGATGATGGGCTCGCCGCGCACGTTGAAGCTGGTGTTGACGAGCACCGGGCAGCCGGTCAGCGCCTTGAAAGCCGAGAGCAGCGCGTGGAAGCGCGGGTTCGTGTCGTCGTGCACCGTCTGGATGCGGGCCGAGTAATCGACATGGGTGACGGCGGGAATGCTGGAGCGCGGCACGTTCAGCTTGTCGATGCCGAACAAAGCCTGCTCCTCCTCGGTCATGGCGCGGCGATGCTCCTCGCGCACGTCGGCGACGAGCAGCATGTAGGGCGAATCGCCGTCGAGCTCGAGCCAGTCGGCGACGTCCTCGCGCAGGACGGCGGGCGCGAAGGGGCGGAAGCTCTCGCGGTACTTGACCTTGAGATTGAGCACCTTCTGCATGCTTGGGGAACGGGGATCGCCGAGAATGGACCGGCCGCCGAGCGCGCGCGGGCCGAACTCCATGCGTCCCTGCATCCAGCCGACCGCCTTCTCGTCGGCCAGGGCTTGCGCGACTTCCGCGATCATCTCCTCGTCGGTCTTGACCGCGAACCTCGCGCCGGCGGCGGTGAGCCTCGCCTCGATGTCGGATTGTTCGTAGGCGGGACCGAGATAGGAGCCCCGCATCGCGTCCTTGCCGGGCGTCACGCTGCGGGGGCGGCCCTCGTGGATGTGGTATCCGGCGAGCGCCGCTCCGAGCGCGCCGCCGGCGTCGCCCGCAGCAGGCTGGATCCAGATGTCGTCGAAGATCCCCTCGCGCAGGATCTTGCCATTGGCGACGCAGTTGAGCGCGACGCCGCCCGCGAGGCAGAGATTGCGCGCGCCGGTCTCGGCGCGGATCGAGCGGCCGAGCCGCAGCACGATCTCCTCGGTCACGGCCTGCACGGAGGCCGCCATGTCCATGTGGAACTGGGTGAGGAGCTCCTTGTCGGGACGGCGAACGGGCTGGCCGAACAGATCCGAGAAGCGGTCGTTGGTCATGCGCAGGCCGGTGCAATAGTCGAAATAGGTCTGGTCCAGCCAGAAGGTGCCGTCCTCCTTGACGTCGATGACCTTGTCGAGGAGCAGCTGCGCGTATTTCGGCTCGCCATAGGGCGCGAGGCCCATCACCTTGTACTCGCCGGAATTCACCTTGAAGCCGATGTAATAGGTCACGGCCGAGTAGAGCAGGCCGAGCGAATGGGGGAAATGCAGCTCCTTGTGAACCTCGAGCCTGTGGCCCGAGCCCATCGACAGAGACGTCGTGGTCCATTCACCGACGCCGTCCATGGTCAGCACCGCCGCCTCCTCGAAGGGCGAGGGAAAAAAGGCCGACGCCGCGTGCGAGTGGTGGTGTTCGGTGAAGAGGAGTTTGCCGCGCCAGTCGAAATCCTTGGCGAATTCAGCGAATTCGCGCCGCAGAAGGTCCTTCTGGAAGAGCTTCTCCTTCAGCCAGATCGGGATCGCGGCCCGAAACGAGGTGAAGCCGCGCGGGGCGAAGGACGTGTAGGTTTCGAGCAGCCGCTCGAATTTCAGGAACGGCTTGTCGTAGAAGACGACCCTGTCGACGTCGTCGAGACCGCAGCCGGCGGCCTCGAGACAATAGCCGATGGCGTTCGTCGGAAAACGGGCGTCGTGCTTCTTGCGCGTGAACCGCTCTTCCTGAGCGGCGGCGACGATCCTTCCGTCTTCGACCAGCGCCGCAGCGCTGTCGTGATAGAAGGCGGACAGCCCGAGAACCCGCACGCCGCGTCTCCGTCAGAACAGGGTGTAGACGAAGGGTGCGACCGCCGAACCCTGCGTCAGGACGATCAGGCCGCCCAGCAGCACCATCATCACGAGGATCGGCAGCAGCCAGTATTTCTTGCGGGCGCGAACGAATTCCCAGAGCTCGGCGATGAAGGACATGGAGACACTCTCAGAATTGCTTCGTCATGCTTTCGGGAGGCGGGCCGGGCGGATCGCGCTCGATCCAGTAGGATTTCGCTTCGCTGCGCTTGAGACGCATCGGATCCTTGCCGAAGGCGCGCATGAGAAGCCCGATCGGCGTCACCGTCACGAAAAAGAGAAAACCCATCACGATCGGCGAAACGATCCGGTGAAGGAGCATGCCGAACCGGAACCAGAGCACGTTCAGGGGCTTGAGCGCGCGCGGCGCGGCGAAGGCGGCGGCGAGGAAGCCCGCGCAGATCGCGGCGGCCCATAGGCGCAATCCGCCGCCGCCGAGCAGCGGCCAGAGGGCGATCACCGCGAAGACGACGGCGAAGACGATCCCGAACGCGCGTTCGGAACCCATCTTCACTTCGGTCCTCGTGTCCGCCGGCTCGTGAGTCGACATTGAGCGCGCCCGTCGTTTTCGGTGTTGTGCGTTGCGTTAACACCATTTCCCGGCCCTTGGAAGCAAATTTCAGCCCGGCGCGAAGGCGTCAGGCACGCTTGACGAGGCGGCCCGGATATGGCCCCGTCCGACGGATTTTTCGGGAGGAATCGCGATGGCGCAGACAAATGGCGAGGCAACGGGCCAGTCGAAAGGTCAGCCGAGAGGATTTGTCCGGACCGCCGCGATGTGGGCCATATTGCTGGCGATCCCTGCAGTCGCCCTCGTCCTGATGGTGCTGGGCTATTACGCCTGGGCCAAGACGACCTATCCGGCCTATGCCTGCGGCTCCTTCGCCAAGCCCGACGGCGAGATCGGCTGGGTGCTGCGGGAGAACGCATCCTCCTGCATCGGCGGCCGGGACGTGAGCGGCGAGACGGAGGGCTTCCACGCGGAGGTCTTCACGGACGTCAACGGCTTCCGGTCGGCGCGCGCGGGCGTCGAGACGCAGACGGGCGGCGTCTTCTTCGTCGGCGATTCCTGGACCTTCGGCTTCGGCGTCGAATACGAAGACAGTTTCCCGGGCCGCTTCGAGGCGCTCACCGACGCGCCCGTCGCCGTCGCCGCCAGCCCGGCCTACAGCGCGTTGCAGGCGATCCTGCTCGGGGAGCGCTGGGTCGAAAGAATCGAGCCGAAAGCGCTCGTTTATCTTGATCACGGCTTCTGGGAGCGCGCGGCCTGCCGGGGATCGAGCCGGCCCACCCGGATCCTCAAGCCCTGCTTCTGGCAGCCGGCCCCGGACGCCCCGGCCGAGACGGTCGCGCCTCCGCCCGGACGGGTCGAGACCGCCTGGCGCTGGGGCAATCTGCCCGGCGGCGTCCTCGGCGTCGGCGAAACGGGTTGGGATTACTTCCTGATTTCGCGCCCGCTGGCGCAGATTCAGCAGCTTCTCGTGCGGATCGGGCTGGCCTCGGGTTTCGGCCACGATTTCGCCGCCTGGGGAGTCGATCGCGACGAAATGCGCCGCGCGACGCTCGCGAGGCTCGGCGGGCTGGCGGAGAAGGGCGGCGTGCCGCTTCTGCTGCTCGATCCGGGCGAGTATTACGGCGACATGCTCGGCGAATTGCCGGAGGCGCAGCGCGCGCTGATCCATCGCGTCGGCGCGCAGCCGTGGAGCGAGGAGGTCAGCGCGCCCGCCAATCTCCTGCCCCCCGATCAGGCCCGTGTTCCCGGCGACGGTCATTACGGTCCCGGATCGAACGATCTGATCGCCCGCCTGATCGCAGCCGAGCTGACGAGGATCGGCGCTCTGCCATCAGCGCCTTGATCCGCCGATTGGACAAGGACGCCTGATTGGTCTATGCCGCTCGCCCGTTGCGCCGGAACGGCCGCGCAAGCGGGTCTGACGGGAACGGCAGGAGCAGCCGCATGACTTTCCTCGATCGCCTCGCGCCGACCGACGTCCATCTCGACGTCGATGCGAAATCCGCCCAGGAGGCCTTGGCTTTCCTCGCGACGAAGGCGGCGGCGCACGGCGGAGCGGCGGTGGCCTTCACGGAGGCGCTGACCTCGCGCGAGAAGCTGGGCTCGACGGGACTGGGCAGAGGCGTCGCCCTTCCCCACGCGATCGTCCCGGGTCTCGACGCGCCGATCCTTCAATTCGCCCGTCTCGCCGCTCCGATCGATTTCGCCGCGCCCGACGGCGAACCTGTCGACATTTTCCTGATGCTGCTCGTTCCGGAACAGGCGGGCGGCGAAAAGCTGAAATCGCTCTCGGCCTGCGCCCGATCCCTGCGACGCGACGCATGCGTCGCAGGATTGCGCGCGGCGACGGAGGTCAGCGCCGTTCTTTCCATCCTCCAGGCGCCGGAGCCATCCGCCTGATGGGGGTCCCTGCTGACCGTCCCGCGAGAACCGCCGCTATCCGGAGCAACCCCGCGCCGGGAAGGGCATGGACAAAGCGCCGGCGCCGTAGGAAGCGGTTGACGGGGCGCCCGCCCGCGTGGACGGTGAATACGCACGATCCGCCACGCGGTCGATGCGGCGTCGGCGACGGATCGAAGGACAAAAAAAGACGCGATGGCGGATGAGGCGCAAGAGCGAAGAAAACTGGGCGGAGCGGTCTTCGCCCGTGTGAAGGACCACGCCTGGTCGATCATTGGCGTCATGGCCGTCATCGTCTCCGTCTGGCTCCTCTATCACGAGGTGCGCAACATCTCGCTCGACGACATCATCGACAGCCTCGAAGCGATCACGCCATTGAACTGGCTGCTCGCGGCGGGGGCGACGATTCTCGCCTACGCGGCGCTCGCGGGCTACGACAAGATCGCGCTGAGGCATCTGGGCAAGCACGTGTCCTGGCCCTTCGTGACGCTTTGCTCGTTCACGACCTATGCGCTCGCCCACAATATCGGCGCCTCCGTCGTCTCGGGCGCGGTCGTGCGCTACCGCGCCTACACCACCAAGGGGCTGACGGGCGCGGAAGTCGCGGTTCTCGTGGCGCTTTGCTCCTTCACCTTCCTGCTGGGAACCGTGCTCCTCTCCGGAATCGTGCTCCTGATCGAGCCCGCGCTCGTCGCCCGCTTCTTTGACGGCGCGCCGAACTGGTTGGGCGTGACAGGCGGACTTCTCGTCCTCGCGCTGGTCGGGGCCTACGTATTCGGGAGCTGGATGGGGCTTCGTCCCGCGCGCATCGGAAAATTCGAAATCCGCTATCCGCGCATGCCGGTCGTCTGGCGCCAGCTTGTGATCGGGCCGCTGGAGCTGATCGGCGCCGGAGCGATCATCTATTTCGCGCTGCCGGAGGCCGGCAATCCGGGCTTCATCGTGATCCTCGGGCTTTTCCTCGCCTCGTTCTCGGCGGCGCTTCTGTCGCATGCGCCGGGCGGACTCGGCGTTCTCGAACTCGTCTTCATCACCGGCCTGCCGGACATGAACCCGGCCGACGTGCTCGCCGCGCTGATCGTCTTCCGGGCCTTCTACCTGCTCATTCCCCTGGCGCTGTCGCTCGTGGTGATCGCCGTGTTCGAGCGTTCGCAATATCTGCGCCGCCAGGCCGGACTGCAGGCGGGCGACTGACGGCGCGGAAGGCCTCGCTCAGTCGCGCGGCGGCAGGCCGTGTACCCCGGCGAGGATCTCGTAGGAGCGGCGGCGGGCGCCGTGGTCGAAGATCTGGGCCGTGACCATCAATTCGTCCGCGCCGGTGCGCGCGATGAAGGCTTCGAGACCCGCGCGCACGCTCTCGGGAGAGCCGACGACCGTGCCGGGGGCGAGCTGCGCGAGCATCGCCCGCTCGGAGCGGCCGAGGCTGTCCTCGTAGCCGGCGACGGGCGGCGGCAGCGGGCCGGGCTCGCCGAGGCGCAGAGCGACGAAGGCCTGCTGGCGCGACGACATCAGCAGCCGCGCCTCCTCATCCGTCTCCGCCGCGAAGACATTGACGCCGAGCATGACATGGGGCGCGGCGAGATGGGCGGAGGGCTGGAAGCGCTCGCGATAGATGGCGATGGCGTCCATCATCATGCCGGGCGCGAAATGCGAGGCGAAGCCGTAAGGCAGGCCGAGCATCGCCGCGAGCTGCGCGCCGAACAGGCTTGATCCGAGGATCCAGACCGGAACGTCAAGCCCCTCGCCCGGCACGGCGCGCACGCGCTGGCCCGGAACGGAGGGCTTGAAATACGCCATCAGCTCGACGACGTCGCGGGGGAAGTCGTCCGGGTCGCTTTGCAGATTGCGCCGCATGGCGCGGGCGGTCAGTTGGTCGGTTCCCGGCGCGCGCCCGAGCGCGAGGTCGATGCGCCCGGGATAGAGGCTCGCCAGCGTCCCGAACTGCTCGGCGACGACGAGGGGAGCATGGTTGGGCAGCATGATCCCGCCGGCGCCGACGCGGATCGTGCGCGTTCCCTCGGCCACGTACCCGATCGCGACCGCCGTCGCGGCGCTGGCGATGCCGGGCATGTTGTGGTGCTCGGCGAGCCAGTAGCGCGTATAGCCCAGACGCTCGGTGAGAAGCGCGAGGTCGCGGGCGTTGGCGAGGGCGTGGGCTGCTGTCTCGCCCGCGTTGATCGGGGCGAGATCGAGAACCGACAGCGGGATCATGCGGCGTCCTTCCGGCGGGCGTCATGCGCGACGCCCGGTTTCGCACGAAGGCGCCGCGCGTGGAAAGCCGCCGGAGCGCGCGTCAGGGATGGGCGAAAGCGCGACGATCCGGAGCGGCTTCCTCATGCGCCGCCGCGAGCGCGCGGCCGATCAGGACGAGGGTCGGGGCGACGTCGGTTCCGAGCGCCGCGCCCTCCGCCAGCCCGGCGAGGTCGGTCCGCCGGGCGCTCGCGTCGGGCCGCGAGACGTTGGTCGCGACGATCGCCGGCGTCTGAGGCGCCAGCCCCTGCGCGATCAGCGCGCCCGCGAGGCGAGCGGCGGTGCGCCGTCCCATATAGATCACCGTCGTGGCGTTGGGATCGGCCAGCGCGGCGAGATCGAGGTCCTGCGGCAGCGCGCCGGTCTCGTCGTGGCCGGTGACGAATTGCAGGCGGCGCGCCACGCCGCGATCGGTCAGCGAGACGCCGAGCGCCGCCGCAGCCGCGCTCGCCGTCGTGACGCCGGGCACAATGGCGCAGGGCACGCCCGCCGCGCGGCAGGCGGCCACCTCCTCGGCGGTGCGCGCGAAGACCGCCGGATCGCCGCCCTTGAGGCGCACTACGCGCTTGCCCTCCCCCGCGAGCCTCACGGAAAGCGCGCAGATATCCTCCTGCCGGCAGGAATCCCCGTGGCCTTCCTTGCCGACATGAATGCGCCGCGCCTCGCGGCGGGCGAGTTCCAGCACTTCAGGCGTCACAAGGCGGTCGTAAATCACCACGTCCGCCGATTGCAGCGCGCGCATCGCCTCAAGCGTGACGAGACCGGGATCGCCGGGGCCGGCGCCGACGATGGCGACGCTGCCGTTGCGCGTCTCGTCCTCGTCGCGGCGCAGATCGCCAGCCATACGCTCCAGCTCCGCGAGGCGCGCGTCCTCCTCGGCCTGCGAGATGAAGGCGACGTTGACGAAGCGCTCCCAGAAGCGGCGGCGAAGGGCCGCGTCGGGAATGAGCGCCTTCAGCTGCTCGCGAAAGCCCTTGGCGGCGCCCGCCCAGCCGCCGAGCCGCGTCGGAAGAATCGCCTCGATCTTCTGGCGGATGGCCTGGCCGAGGATCGGCGCCGCCCCGTCCGTCGAGACGGCGACGATGACGGGCGCGCGGTTGACGATGGCGCCGAACTGGAAATCGCAGAAATCGGGTCGGTCGATGACATTGGCGAGCGCGCCGCGGGCGCGCGCGGCGGCGACGAAATCCCCCGCCTCGGCGTCGTCGGCTATGTCGCCGACGGCGATCGCCGCTCCGTCGATATCGTCCGGCCGCCATGCGCGCCGCGTGATCGCGACGCCCGCGCCGGAGGCCGCGAGCGCCAGCAATTCGGGGCCGGGATCGGGCGCGTAGACCGTGACGAGCGCGCCGGCCGCGGCGACGAGTTCAGCCTTCCAAGCCACCGGATCGCCGTCGCCGACGAGGACGGCTCTGCGTCCTGCGAGATCGAGGAAGAGCGGCAGTTTCGGCAGGGGCGCGAGACGCGCCGGGCGCGTCGCCTGGGGCAGGATGTGGCGGGGAGAGACGTGGCGGGTCATCGCGCCGTCTCCGACGTGCGCATGGGCCCCGTATCGTCGTGGAAGGTGAGCCCGCTCTCCGTCGCCGCGACGAAGCCGGCGCGCACGAGAAAATCGCCGAAGCGCTCGCCCGCCTCCCGCTCGCTCGCGTAAGCCGCGAAGAGCGGATCGAGCGTGTCCGCGATCGCGTCCTCGTGCAGATCGGGCGTATGGAGCTTGGCCAGCCGCGAGCCGTCGAAAGCCGCGCCGAGATACAGATTGTAGCGCCCCGGCCCCTTACCCACGAGGCCGATCTCGGCGAGATAGGGCCGCGCGCAGCCATTGGGGCAGCCCGTCATGCGGATCACGATCTCGTCCTCGGCCAGGCCATGCGCGGCCAGGCGCGTCTCCAGCGTGGTGACGAGATCGGGCAGGTAGCGTTCGCTTTCGGCGAGAGCCAGACCGCATGTCGGCAGGCCGACGCAGGCCATGGCGTTGCGCCGCAGCGCGCCGGCGCGCCGGTCGAGCCCGTATTCGGCGACGACGGCCTCGATGGCGGCGCGATTCTCCGTGGCGACGCGGGCGACGACGACGTTCTGATTGGCGGTGACCCGGAATTCGCCGTCATGGATCTCGGCGAGGCGGCGAAAGCCCGTGAGCAGGCGGGGTCCGCCGTCGAAATCGCGCAGGCGCCCATTCTCGACATAGAGCGTGAGATGGGACGCCCCGTCCTCGCCCTCGACCCAGCCATAGCGGTCGCCCGAGCCGGAGAAGGCGAAGGGGCGCGGCTCGCCCAGCTTCTTGCCGACGCGTCGCTCGACTTCGGCGCGGAACGCCTCGAGCCCGTGATCGTCGATCGTGTATTTCAGACGCGCGCGCTTGCGCAGGGAGCGGTTTCCCCAGTCGCGCTGCACGGTGACGACGGCCTCTGCGACGGCGAGCGCGTCTTCGGGCGCGCAGAAGCCCATCACGTCGGCCGTGCGCGGATAGGTGTCGTTCTCGCCATGCGTCATTCCCATGCCGCCGCCGACCGTGACGTTCCAGCCCGCGATAGCGCCGTCATCGTCGAGAATCGCGATGAAGCCGAGATCCTGCGCGAAGACGTCCACGTCGTTGTCGGGCGGAACGGCGACCACGGCCTTGAACTTGCGCGGCAGGTAGGTGCGCCCGTAGACGGGCTCCTCCTCCGGTTCGCCGCCGGCGACCGGCGCGCCGTCGAGCCAGATCTCGCGATAGGCCGAGGTGCGCGGCAGGAGGTGGTCGGAGATCGTGCGGGCGAGGTCGAGCGCGGCCGCATGGGCGCGGGAGCGGTGCGGGTTCGACGTCGCGAGCACGTTGCGGTTGACGTCGCCGCAGGCCGCGAGCGTATCGAGCGCTGCGGCGTCGATCGCGGCCATGACGGCCTTGAGATTGGCCTTGATGACGCCGTGGAACTGAAACGTCTGGCGCGTGGTCAGCCGGATCGCCTCGCCGCCATATTCGCGCGCGATGCGGTCGAGCTTGAGCCATTGCTGCGGCGTCACGACGCCCCCGGCGATGCGAAGCCGGAGCATGAAGCTGTAGGCCTTCTCCAGCTTCTTGCGCATGCGCTCGGGGCGCAGGTCGCGGTCGTCCTGGAGATACATCCCGTGGAATTTCACGAGCTGCTGGTCGTCCTCGACGATGGCGCCCGTCTCGACGCGGGCGAGTCCTTCCGCCAGCGTTCCGCGCAGGCCCGCGCTCGCTTCCTTGATGCGCTCGTTGCGCGACAACTCGTTGGTCATGACAGGCTTTCTCAGTAGACGTCCTGGAGATAGCGGCGTCCCCGCTCCAGAGCGGCGACCTCCGCCTCGGCGGCCTCCGGGGAGAGCGCCTTCACGTCGGCGAAGGCGCCGACGAGGGCCGCGCGCACGTCGCGGGCCATGGCCTTGGCGTCGCCGCACACGTAGAACGACGCCCCGCCATCCAGCCACTCGACCAAGTCGCGCCGCGCCTCGTGCAGGCGATGCTGCACATAGACCTTGGCCGGCGCGTCACGGGAGAAAGCGAGGTCGAGCCGGCTCAGCGAGCCGTCGGCCAGCGCCTCCTGCCATTCGAGCTGGTAGAGGAAATCATGCGTGAAGCTGCGGTCGCCGAAGAACAGCCAGTTGCGGCCGGGCGCGCCAACGGCGCGGCGCTCCTGCACGAAGGCGCGAAACGGCGCGACGCCGGTGCCCGGGCCGACCATGATGACGTCACTATCGGGCGCAGGCAGGCGAAAATGGCGGTTGGGCTTGAGGCGGACGCGAATGTCGGCGCCGACGCGCAGCCTGTCGGCGACATGCGTCGAGGCGACGCCGCTGCGGGCGCGTCCATGCGCCTCGTAGCGAACCGCCGCGATCAGCAGATGCGCCTCATCCTCGAATTCCTTGCGCGAGGAGGCGATGGAATAGGCGCGCGGCGGCAGGGGCCGGGTGAGCGCGCGCAGCGCCTGCGCGTCGAGGCGCGCGGGGAAGGTCTCGAGCAGATCGATGAGCTGGCGACTTGCGATCCAGTCGCGCACGCCGCCGCTGTCGACGAGCGCCTTCGCCCCGGCATGGCCGGTCGCCGCGACGAAGGCGTCGAGCGCGCCGGGGGTGAGCGTCGTCACGTCGCGCGAGCGCACGAGATCGCCTCGCAACGCGTCGTCGGCGTCGACGCCGGCGGCGACGAGGATCTCGTCCACATGACGCGGATCGTTCTCCGCGAAAAGCTCCAGCGAATCGCCCGGCTCATGGGCGGGAGCCACGCCGTCGAACCCGAGCGCGAGATGGATCGTCTCCTTGCCCGAGCGCGAGGAGTTGAGGTTCACCAGTTCGCGCGCCTCCACGACGATAGGCTCGCGGCTGGCCTCCTGCGCATCGCTCGCGCGAGCGGCGAAATCGACGGAGACGACATTGGCGGCCTCCTCCTCCTGGGCCGGCGCCAGGGCTTCGATCGCGCCGGCGATCCAGCTCTCGACGGCGGCCTCGAAATCGAGGTCGAGATCGGCGCGCTCGGCCGCGCGCGACGCGCCCAGCGCCTCGAGCCGCGCATCGATGGCGCGGCCGATGGCGCAGAATTCGGCATAGGCCGTGTCGCCGAGCGCCAGCACCGCGAAACGCGCGCCGTCGAGGCGCGGGGCGCCATCACCCATGAGATCGGCATAGGCGCGCGCGGCGCGCCCCGGCGGCTCGCCCTCGCCCCAGGTCGCAGCGACGACGACGAGATTCTCGACGCCCGCGAGATCGCCGGTCTCGAGATCCGCGAAGTCGATGACCTTCGGCTTGAAGCCGCGCTTGCGGGCCCGCTTGGCCATGTCATGAGCCAGTCGTTCGCAATTGCCGCTCTCGCTGGCGAACAGGATCGTCAGCGGCGCCGCCGCGCGGGCGGGAGCGGCGATCTGCGGCTCGCGCGCGGCCTGATGCGCGTCGAGGCCGGCGAGGAAGCCGGCGAGCCAGGCGCGCTGCGCCGGCGTGGCGGGCGCGAGAGCCCGTTCGAGCGAGACCAGAGCGTCCTCGTCGAAGGGGGCGTGACGCGGAATGAAGAGCGGTGCGTTCATGCCCGTAAGGGTCGTTTTCAGCGCCGCCGAAGTCAACAAGAATGTTCTTTTTAAAGAACACCGTTTCGGAGGACCGGGCTGATGCCCGACGCGCAGAAGGAGAAGATTCTTCTCTTGCCGCGCGTCACGGCAGGGGCAGCGCGGTGGTGCTCTTGATGCGCTCCATAGCGAAGCGCGAGGTCACGCTCTTGAGCGGCGCAACGGCGATCAGACGCTTGTAGAAGGCGTCGTAGCGCGTCATGTCCGGCACGACGACGCGCAGCATGTAATCAACGTCGCCGGCCATGCGATGGAACTCAAGCACCTCCGGCATGGCGGCGACGGCGCGCGCGAAACTCTCCAGCCAGGCGGCGGAATGGTCGCCCGCCTCGATCGAAACGAAGACTGTCAGGCCCAGACCCACTTTCTCGGGCGAAACCAGCGCGACTCGCCCGAGCACCACGCCCTCCGCCTCGAGCCGCTGGATGCGCTTCCAGCAGGGCGTCTGCGACAGTCCGACCCGCTTGCCGATCTCCGCGACCGTGAGCCCTGCGTCATTTTGCAGGACTTCGAGAATTTTTTTGTCGAGAACATCCAACTCCCGTTCCCGCCCGCCGGCGACTCCCATCCTGTCTCTCCCTCTGGTTCGAGAACGATCTTCTCCAAACCCCGGATTTACGCCCCGCGTCCCACCCGTACAACGCGCGCGACGCCGGGTCGAGGCGTTGACACCGTTCTTTAAAGAGAACAGCATTGCGTTGCAATCGGGAGATTGAAAATGACATTCGCAATGCGGGATCGCGCGCTCGACGTCCCCGCCCTCGCCGCCGCGCTGAAACCACTCGGCCTCGCCGACCGCCTCGCGGCGGCGCGCGCCGCCCTGCCCGGTCGGCTCGTCTTCACGACAAGTTTCGGGCTGGAGGATCAGCTCGTGACGCATGCGATCCTCACCCGCCGGCTCGATATCGCCGTCGTCACCCTCGACACGGGCCGCCTCTTCCCGCAGACCTACGACGTCTGGTCGGCGACGGAGCAACGCTACTGCGTGCGCATCCCCGCCCTCTACCCGCAGCGCGAGGCGCTCGAAGCGCTCGTGGCGGATCAGGGGATCGACGGCTTCCGCAACGGCGTCGCGGAGCGGCTCGCCTGCTGCGGCGCGCGCAAGGTCGAGCCGCTGGGGCGAGCGCTCGACGGCGCGTCCGGCTGGATCACCGGCCTGCGGAGCGGCGGCTCGGCAAACCGCGAGGCGACGCCGCTGGCCGAACGCGACGAGGCGCGCGGACTGGTCAAGATCAACCCCCTCGCCGACGTCTCCCGCGAAACCATCGTCGATCACGTCCGGGCGCTCGAGATCCCCTACAACGCCCTCCACGACCGCGGCTTTCCTTCGATCGGCTGCGCTCCCTGCACGCGCGCCGTCCGCCTTGGCGAAGAGGAGCGGGCCGGGCGCTGGTGGTGGGAGCGCGAGAGCGCGAAGGAATGCGGCCTGCATGTCCGTCAGCCGGACGCGCCGGCGGGAGCGCGCGCGTCATGAAACATGATTTCGCGCTCACCGCGCCCGCCGAGGCGCTCGGCAATCTCGACCGGCTGGAGGCCGACAGCATCCACATCCTGCGCGAATGCATAGCGCAGGCCGAGAACCCGGTGATGCTCTATTCCATCGGCAAGGATTCCTCGGTCCTGCTGCACCTCGCGCGCAAGGCCTTTCATCCCGGGCCGATCCCCTTTCCGCTGCTGCATGTCGACACAACGTGGAAGTTCAGGGAAATGATCGCCTTCCGCGATCGTTGCGCCGCCGATCTCGGGCTCGACCTTCTGGTGCATGTCAACGCAGAGGGGCTGGAGCGCGGCGTCTCGCCCTTCGCGAGCGGCTCGGAAGTCCATACCGACGTGATGAAGACCCAGGCGCTGCGGCAGGCGCTCGACGCGCATCGCTTCGACGCGGCGATCGGCGGCGCGCGCCGCGACGAGGAACGCTCGCGGGCGAAGGAGCGCGTGTTCTCGCTGCGCACCGAGCGCCATCGTTGGGATTCGCGCCGGCAGCGGCCGGAGCCGTGGCGGCTATATAACGGGCTCAAGCGCCGGGGCGAGAGCCTGCGCGTCTTCCCGCTCTCGAACTGGACCGAGCTCGACGTCTGGCTCTACATCGCGCGCGAGCGCATCCCGATCGTGCCGCTCTATTTCGCCGCGCCGCGCCCCGTCGTCGAGCGCGACGGGCTGACCCTCATGGTCGACGACGACCGCTTCCCGCTTGAACCCGGCGAGACGCCGCGAATCGAGACCGTGCGCTTCCGCACGCTCGGCTGCTACCCGCTCACCGGGGCGATGCGATCGGAGGCGACGACGCTTTCGGAGATCATCAGCGAGACGCTCACGGCGCGCAATTCCGAGCGGCAGGGCCGCGCCATCGACAAGGACGGCGCCGCGTCCATGGAGCGCAAGAAGCAAGAAGGGTATTTCTGACGATGACCATCCACCCCGCACCCAAAAGCTTCGCACCGGAAAGCGGCGCCCTTGAAGCGCTCGTCGCCGGCCACGGCCGCAAGGACGTGCTGCGCTTCATCACCTGCGGCTCCGTCGACGACGGCAAATCGACCCTGATCGGCCGGCTCCTGCACGACACCCGCCAGATCCTCGACGACCAGCTCGTCGCGCTCGCGAGCGAGTCCCGCAGGCACGGAACGCAAGGCGACGAGCTCGACCTCGCGCTTCTCGTAGACGGCCTCGCGGCCGAGCGCGAACAGGGCATCACCATCGACGTGGCCTACCGCTTCTTCTCGACGGAGAAGCGCAGCTTCATCGTCGCGGACACGCCGGGCCACGAGCAGTACACGCGCAACATGGCGACCGGCGCCTCGACGGCGGAAGCCGCAATCCTCCTCGTCGACGCGGGCAAGGGCCTCACCGCCCAGACGCGCCGCCATGCGCTTCTCGTCTCGATGCTCGGCGTGCGTCATGTGGCGCTCGCGGTGAACAAGATGGACCTCGTCGGCTGGAACGAGACCGCCTTCGCGCGCATCCGGGCCGATTTCGAACGCTTCGCCGCCGGCCTCGGCTTTGTGGAGATCGTCGCGATCCCGATTTCGGCGAAGACGGGCGACAACGTCGCGCGCCCGAGCGGGGCAGCGCCCTGGCGCGCCGGCCCGACGCTGCTCGAATGGCTGGAGACGGTCAGGCCGCAGCCCGAGGCCGCCTCGGCGTTTCGCATGCCGATCCAGTGGGTCTGCCGGCCCAACGCCAGCTTTCGCGGCTATGCGGGGCTCGTCGCCGGCGGCGCCGTTTCCGTCGGAGACCGCGTGCGCATCGCGCCGGGAAGCCGTGAGACGCGCATCGCCCGGATCGTCACCTTCGACGGCGATCTCCAGCGGGCCGAGGCGGGACGCTCCGTCGTCCTCACCTTCGCCGACGAGATCGACGCCGCGCGCGGCGACATCGTCGCGGCGCCGGAAGCGCCCCCGATTGCGGCGAGGCGGCTCAGGGCGCGGCTGTTCTGGACCGGCGAAAACCCCGCGCGAGTCGGCTCATCCTTCACGATCCTGATCGGGACCGCGCGCGCGGGCGCGACCATCACGGAGATCGTGGGCCGTATCGATCCGGGCACGGGCGCGCCGGAGCCCGCCGCGACAATCGCCACGAACGACATCGTTGACGTGATTCTGGCGCTGGACGTCCCGGTCGCCGCCGATTCCTACGCCGCGAACCGCTCGACCGGCGGCTTTCTCATGGTGGAGCGCGAAACAACGGACACGGCGGCGCTGGGTCTCGTCACCGAGGCGATCGAGCCCCGTGAGGAAACGCGCGAGGAGGACGGCGTCGGGCTGTTCGCCGGGGCCCCGGCCTCGGCGCCGGCGCGGCGCGCAGTGGCCGGCCTTGCGACGGTCGCGATCGCGGCGGGGCTCGGGATCGACCCGGCCTTCGCCGCGCTGATCGGCCTCGCCTCGCTCGGCGTGAACGAGGCGCTGGCGCGGATCTAGCCTATCGCCGCGATCACCGTATCGATCGGCAGGAACAGCATCCGGCTGTCCTCGGGATATTCGATGAACTCCGCGCAGCGCAGATGGAAGCGCTTGGCCGCGTCGTCCTTGGCGTGGACCAGAACCGCCCCGATGCCGATGCTTTGCGATGCCAGAGCGACCCGGCGCAGCGCATCCGACAGCAGGTCCGCCCCGAGGCCCTTGCCCGCGTAGTCGCGGCTGACCGCGAGGCGCCCGATCACGGAAACGGGGATGGCGTCTGGCGCATTGCGCCTGAGCTTGCCCGGCGCGGCTGCGCGCTCCACCGCACCGGCCGAAATGCAGTAATAGCCCACGACCCGGCTATCCGAACACACGACATAGGTGCGTGAGAAGCGGCTTTCATTCTTCAAGGCCCGATGCCGCAGCCAGTCGTTCAGCGCGGGCTCGCCGCAGTCGAAGGCCGAGAGGTCATGCCCGGCGGCCAGGGGGACGGGCGCAGCCAGCCGCGGAGCGGAACCGTCCGACGCGCCGCCTATTTCCGCCATGCCGGGGGCCGACGCAGCAGCGACTTCAGTTTCGGACCCGGCGCCGGCGGATTGTCGAGCGCATGCATGAAGGCGTCGTAGCGCTCGGGAGCGAGCGAGAACAGGCGCTGGTCGAGCAGCACATCGATCGCCCTCCCTCGGGCGCTCTCGACCATGAATTCCGTGCGCGTCTTGCCCAGAACCGCCGCGGCGTCGTCGATGAGCTGGCGGGCGCCGGATTCGATCCGAAGATTGATGCTGCCCTTCGCGTCTGACGCGGCCGGGCGCACCGCGGCGGCGATCGTTTCGCGGCGTGCAGCTTCGGAAGAGGCGGCGCGGGTCTTTGGCATGATCGAAATATGGCCGCGTGTATCCACAGTGTCAATACAGCGGGTAGGGAAGACAACCCGATTCCCTGCCAACGCTGGCGCGGATCCAGTCGCCGCGCAACGTTACCCGCCCCAGGTCTTGCCAAGAACCCGCGCCCAGTTGCGCCAGCAGAACTTCTCCATCAGCTCCTCGCCGTAGCCGTGGGCGAGCATGGCGCGGCGAAGCGCCGGGAGGCCCGCGCAGTCGCCGATGGCGTCGGGCACGGTCGCGCCGTCGAAATCGGAGCCGAAGCCGACGCAATCCTCGCCCAGAATGCCGATCAGATGATCGAGCTGGCGCAATATCAGATCGAGGCCGACGTCGGAATCCATGCGCCCGTCGGGGCGCAGGAAGGCGGCGGCGAAGTTGAGGCCCACCATGCCGTCGCTGTCGCGGATGCGCTCCAGCTGGCGATCGGTGAGATTGCGGGCGTGCGGGCACACGGCGTGCGCGTTCGAATGCGTGGCGACGATCGGCGCGTCGGTGATCGCTGCGAGATCGTCGAAGCCGCGTTCGTTCAGATGCGAAACGTCGAGCATGATCTTCAGCGCGTTGCAGCGGCGCACGAGTTCCTTGCCGAGATCAGTCAATCCCGACCCCGTATCCCCCGTCGAGGGGTAGCGGAAGGGCACGCCGTGGCCAAAAGCGTTCGGACGGCTCCAGACCGGACCCAGCGAGCGCAGCCCGGCGGCGTGGAACACTTCGAGCGCCGCGAAATCCGCGTCGATCGCCTCCGCGCCCTCCATGTGGAGCACGGCCGCCATGCGCTCGCCGCCGATCGCCTCCTCAAGGGCCGGCGCATCGCGGCAGATCGTGACGGCGCCCGCCGCCTCGAGCCTGTGCGCCCATGCGATCTGGTCGATGACGACGGCGATGGCGGCGCTCCAGCCGATCGCCGGCGGCAGGGCCACGTCGTAGCGCGGCCGGCGCATCAGATCGTCGGCGGCCTCGGCCTCCTCGATCGATCCGGGCACGTAGACCGCGAAGAACCCGCCAGCGAAGCCGCCGCGGCGCGCGCGGGGCAGATCGATATGCCCGCCGCGATAGCCGGAGACGACGCCTTCCACGTCCGTAACGCGGCGATGGAGCTTGAGCAGGAGATCGTTGTGACCGTCGAAAATCGGCGGCGTGCGCAAGCCTGAGATCATATGCCATCCTTCGAAATCGCTTCTCGCGGTCGCGAGGTTGGGCCGGGGAACGCTGCGGCGCAACCCGAAAATTCAGCCGCGCGCCATGCGCGCCCGGCGCCCTTGCGGTAGAAGGGAAAGCGCCACGACGAATGCGACGGCGAGGCCGGTCGCGCTTCATCGTGGTATTCGGCTCCTCCGGGAGCCTCGACGCCCGATCACGATCGGAAGGGAGACAAACGCATGTTCATCGCCATGAACCGCTTCAAGGTCGCCAGGGGCCGCGAGGCCGAGTTCGAGGAAATCTGGCGCGGCCGCAAGACGCGCCTCGACGAGATGGAGGGCTTCACCGGCTTTCAGCTGCTGCGCGGCCCGGAGCGCGAAGACCACACGCTCTATGCGTCTCACTCGACCTGGACGAACCGCGAATTATTCACGGCATGGACCAAGTCCGAGCAGTTCCGCGATTCGCATCGGAACGCCGGCGGCGCCAAGGGACTGTATCTGGGCCCTCCGGATTTCGAGGGCTTCGAGGCCGTGATCACTGAACAGGCCTCGTCGCCGCCTCGCCGGGAGGATGCGCCCTGACCCGAGGCCCTGCCCGCTCCCCGTCCCGGAAACGCCCACGGGGAAGCCGGGACGGCTCACGCATCCACTCGGAATGCCCGGTCGTCCCGGCGCGGTCCGCCAACGGGCGATGATAGGCGTCGCCGTCAGCCTTCGAGCCTGACGAGCTGCTTGCCGAAATTCCGGCCCTCCATCAGCCTCATGAAGGCTTCCGGCATGCGCTCGATCCCGTCGAGCACATCCTCGCGGGTCTCGAGCTTGCCTTCGGCGGCGAGCGCCGCCAGCCGGTTCAGCGCCTCGTCGCGGCGGTGATACCAGTCGAAGACGAGGAAGCCGTGCATGCTGGCGCGGGTGACGATGAGGTGCCCTATGAAGCGCTCGCCCATATCGGGCTTGCCCGCCTGGCCGGCGAGCGCGATGCGGCCGCACTGGACGACGCGGGCGTAGTTCGCGAGGTTCTTCATCACCGCGTCGTGGATCGGGCCGGCGGTGTTGTCGAAGAAGACGTCAACTCCGCGCGGACAAGCGCTCGCCACCGCTTTCACGAGATCGCCGGCGGCGTGATAGTTGATCGTCTCGTCAAAACCGATCTCGCGGCACCAGGCGAGCTTGTCGTCGCGCCCGGCGATGCCGACGACGCGGCAACCCGCGATCTTCGCGAGCTGACCGACGAGCTGCCCCACGGCGCCGGAAGCGGCCGAGACCACGACCGTATCGCCCGGGCGCGGGCGGCCGACTTCGAGCAGGCCGAACCAGGCCGTCATGCCCGGCATGCCGAGCCAGGACAGCGCGCTCTGGATCGGCGCAAGGGCAGGATCGATCCGGAAGACGCCGCCCTGCGCGGGCGTCAGAAGCGCCCATTCCTGCCAGCCCACATCCATGGATTCCACGATGTCGCCGGGCTTCCATGCGGGATGGTTGGAGACCGTGACCTCGCCGACGCCGCCGCCCTGCATCAGCTCGCCGATCTCGACGCCCTTGGCGTATCCCTTGGCGGGGCTGATGCGCCCGCGCATGTAGGGATCGACGGAGAGCCACTTCACGCGCACGAGGATCTGACCCGGGCCGGGCTGGGGGATCGGGTCCTCGCTCATGCGCCAGGTGTCCACGGAGGGCATGCCCTCGGGATACTCCTTCAGCAGCCAGCGGCGATTGACGCCTTCACTCATATGCGGTCCTCCGGGGGTCTTCTTCTTTGGCTGACGTAAGGAAACATTTCCGCCTCCGCGCCACAAGCGTCATGGCGCGACCTCCGGCCCTGCTGCCCGGTCCTGTCAGGGACAGGACGGCGCCGCCAGGGCCCAATCGGCGCAACAAGCGCTTGCGTTGGACAGGAACTCGCCGGCTCGCCCGGGCTTCGGACAATCCCGCCTGAAAGCCTTGGGCCTTGGCGATATATCGGCCGGCAAGAACCGGTTCCCGGACAAGGGCCGTCGTCAATATTCTGAGGTCGTTCTCTGATCAGTTTGAGGATTGCTTCAATGTCGGGCGAATTTGCCTGCCGGCTGCGAGAGCGCGTGGGCGAGCCCGCGCAATTCGGCGAGCCCTTTCAGTCGCCCGATGGCCGAATAGCCGGGATTGACCGGCCGGTGGAGATCGTCAAGCATCCGATGACCGTGGTCGGGTCGAAAAACGATGGCCCTGTCGGATGGCCGCGACGCGCTCTCGCGCAAGAGAACGCGCATGACCGCCACCATGTCGACGTCTCCGCGCAGATGCTCCGCCTCATGAAAGCTCTTTCCGTCAGCCTCACGCAGCGTGGAGCGCAAATGGGCGAAATGGATGCGCGACGCGAAACGTCGCGCCATCGCAGCGAGGCGATTGTCCGGGCGCACGCCGAGCGAACCCGTGCAAAAGCACATCCCGTTGGCCGGAGACGGCGCCGCCTCGAACAGGGCCGCGTAGTCGCGCGCGGTCGATGCGATGCGAGGCAGTCCGAACAGCGGCCTCGGCGGATCGTCCGGATGGAGGGTCAGAAAGACCCCGCGCTCCTCGGCGATCGGCGTCACCTTTTCGAGGAACGAGACGATATTCGCCCGCAGCCGCGCAGAATCGACGCCGCGATAGGCGGCCAGGCTGTCGCGAAAACCCTCGAGGTCGAGCGAATCCGTCGCCGCGCCCGGCAGTCCAGCGGCGATCGTCCGGCTCAGCGCCGCGATCTCTTGTTCGCTCATGCGTTCGAACGCGCGCCTCGCCTCGTCCCGCTCGACGTCCGAATAATCGCTCTCGGCGCCGGGCCGCCGGAGGATGCAGAGATCGAAAGCCGCGAAGCGCGTGTGGTCGAAGCGCAACGCCGTCGCGCCATTCGGGAGCGGCCAATCGAGATCGGTGCGCGTCCAGTCGACGACGGGCATCACGTTGTAGCAGACGATCCGGATGCCGGCGCCGGCGACGGCCTCGAGACTGGCGATCCAGCTGTCGACCGCCGCGCGCGCCGCCACGCCCCGGTGCTTGATCGCGTCGGGCACCGGAATGCTCTCGACCACGCTCCAGCGCAGCTTCGTGCGTCCCGGAGGCGTATTCTCGATCAGGGCCTTGTGCGCCTCGACCTCGGCCGGGCTCCAGGCCTCGCCCGGCAGGCGCCCGTGCAAAGCCGAGACGATATCGCTGGCCCCCGCCTGGCGAACGGCGTCGAGCCCGACCGGATCCTTTGGACCGAACCACCGCCATCCTTCCCGCATCATCGCGTCATCTCCCGAGGTCACAGCGCGACCAGCGCCTTGACGACGCCGCTCGTCGGGGCGATCAGGGCCGGCATCATGCGCGGCAGTTCCGCAAGCGGAAACTGATGCGTGGCGAGCGCCTTCGTCGGCGCCTGCCCGGCGCGCATCGCCGCCAGCACCCGCTCGAAATCGTCAGCCAGGGCGTTGCGGCTGCCGATCAGCCGCATCTCGCGCTTGTGGAATTCCGGATCCGCGAAGCTGATGCGTTCGTTGACGACACTGACGAGCACATAGGAGCCGGTATGCGCGACATAGGCGAAACTGTTCTCGATGGAGCCGGCGTTCCCGGTGGCGTCGAAGACGACGTCGAAAAAATTCCCGTCGGTGAGGGCGGCGAGCGCAGCCTCGGCTCCCGCCCCGGC
>REDO01000116.1 GCA_007693435.1 Salinarimonadaceae bacterium
CCGAGAAGAAGCCTCGCCTCGAGGTGCGGCCGGCCATGATCAAGGACGTGCGCGCCATCCAGACCCTTTGCAGGCGGGCCTATCCGCGCATGCAGCCCTATTCGCAGGCGCAACTGCGCGGGCAGATCCAGAATTTTCCCGAAGGCCAGTTCGTCGCGGTCTACGACGGCAAGCTCGTGGGTTATTCCGCTTCGTTCCTGATCGACGAAAAGACCGCGATAAGGAAACACGACTGGGTCACGATCACGGGTTCCGGCTACGCCAGCCGCCACGACGAGGAGGGGGACATCCTCTATGGCATGGAGGTGATGGTCGATCCGTCGCATCGCGGCCTGCGCATCGGGCAGCGTCTCTACAACGAGCGCAAACGCGTCGCCCAGGCTCTCAAGCTGCGGGGCATCGTCTTCGCCGGCCGCATGCCGGGCCTGGCGCAGAAGGTGCGCCGCAAGGAGGTCGAGGGACCGGAGGATTATCTCGAGCAGATCCGCGAGCAGACCCTGCGCGACCGCGTAGTGTCCTTCCAGATGCGCAACGGCTTCGAGCCGATCGGCGTGCTGCGCGACTATCTGCCGAGCGACGTCGAGAGCATGGGCGCGGCCGTGCACCTCGTCTGGTGGAACCCGCAGGTCGTCGACGCCGCCGTCGGCAAGCCCAAGGCGCAGCGCGGGCGCATCGCGCATACCGTGCGCGTCGCCTGCATCCAGTATCAGCAGCGTCGCGTGCGATCTTTCGAGCAGTTCGCCGAGAACGTCGAATATTTCATCGACGTCGTCGCCGATTACAAATCCGATTTCGCGGTGCTGCCCGAACTCTTCACGCTTCAGCTCCTCTCGATCGAGAACGAGCCGATCGCGCCGGATCAGGCCATCGCGACGCTGACCAAGTATACGGAGCCCTTGAAGGAGCTCCTGTCGCGTCTCGCGGTGCACTACAACATCAACATCATCGGCGGTTCGCACCCCACCCGAGACGAGGACGGGGACATCATCAACGTCTGCTACGTCTGCCTGCGGGACGGCTCGATCCACGCACAGGCCAAGATCCATCCCACGCCCAACGAGGCCTATTGGTGGTCGATCGTCGGGGCTGACGACGTGCGCACGATCGAGACCGATTGCGGGCCGATCGGAGTCATGATCTGCTACGACGCCGAGTTTCCCGAACTCGCCCGCCACCTCGTCGACCAGGGCGCGCAGATCCTGTTCGTTCCCTTCTGCACCGACGAGCGCAAAAGCTATCTGCGCGTTCGCTACTGCTGTCAGGCGCGGGCGGTGGAGAATCAGGTCTATGTCGCGATGGCCGGCAATGTCGGCAATCTTCCCGGCGTCGCCAACATGGACATACAATACGCCCAGAGCTGCATCCTGACGCCGTGCGACTTCCCCTTCGACCGCGACGGGATCGCCGCCGACACGACGCCGAACGCCGAGATGGTGGCCATCGCGGACCTCAATCTCGACGTCCTGCGCCAGTCCCGCATGTCGGGCACGGTGCAGAACCTGCGCGACCGCCGCTTCGATCTCTACTCGGTTCAGTGGCGCAAGGAGAAGATTCGCTCGGAATAGCGCCTGATCAGTCCGGAATCGGCAGGCCGCGCGGCGGCGTGATCGTCGAGAGCACGAAGCTCGTGCGCACGTCGGCTACGCCCGGCATGGTCAGAAGGCGGTTCATGCTGAATTCGCCATAGGCGTCCATGTCGGTCGCGACGACATGCAGGAGGAGGTCGATCTCGCCCGCCATCGCATAGCAGGCGAGAACCTCCTCCAGCGCGTTCAGACGCTCGACCAGCCGGGTGCGCCAGCCCGGCTCGCTCTGTTCGAGCTTCACCATCACAAAGGCCTCGATGGCGTAGCCGAGCGCCTTCGCGTCGAGCTGCGCCCGATATCGCGACACGAACCCGTCCTCCTCCAGCGCCTTGAGCCTTCGCAGGCAGGGGGAGGCGGCGAGGCCGACGCGCTCCGCGAGCGCCGCGTTGGTGATGCGGCCCTCCTCCTGGACGACGCGCAGGATGCGCTTGTCTGAATTGGTCAGATTTCTCCGCATTGAACTCCTCGTCGGTCATGATGCGACGTAGAATGGCGTAATACTAATGCAAAACGGCGGAAAATGACGTAGAACTTGGCGTATCATTCATTTGAATTCGGGCCGGGGTCGATGAGGGAGGCAGGAGATGGCCGACAACTTTTCCGACGACGATCCGCGCCGCTACCTGCGCGATCAGGGCTTTGACGCCTACACCGCGGAGGACCACGCCACCTGGTCGACGCTCGCCCAACGCCAGCGGGCGGTCCTGAAGGGGCGTGTCTGCGACGCCTTTATCGAAGGCCTCGACGCCTTGGGCATCTCCGACGAGGGCATTCCGGATTTTCGCGTGATGAACGAGCGGCTGAAGGCGACCACCGGCTGGGAGGTCGTGGCGGTGCCCGGCCTCGTGCCCGACATCGTTTTCTTCAAGATGCTCGCGGATCGGATGTTCCCGGCCGGCTACTGGATCCGCCGGCCCGACCAGATCGACTACATCGAGGAGCCGGACATCTTCCACGACGTATTCGGCCACGTGCCGCTCATCATGCAGCAGCGCTACGCGGACTACCTCGAAGCCTACGGCAAGGCCGGTCTCGTCGCGGCGGAGCATGGCGCGCTGCATCGTCTGGCGCGGCTCTACTGGTACACGGTGGAATTCGGGCTCGCCCGGACGCCGCAGGGGCTGCGCATCGTCGGCGCGGGCATCGCCTCCTCGCCCTCCGAGACCGTGTTCTCGCTGGAGAGCGCCTCGCCGAACCGCATCGGCTTCAAACTCGCGCGCGTGATGCGCACGCTCTACCGGATCGACGATTTCCAGGAGACCTATTTCGTTCTCGATCACCCCGACGCCTGGCCCGAACTTGATATCGACGCGCTTCTGCCGCTGTGGCGCGAACTAGACGCGCTGGAGGATCTGGCTCCCGAGGCGGTGCTGTTGAGCGACCACGTCCTGACCCGCGGGAGCGGCGAATACCACGCCGCCAAGCGCGCGGCCGCCTGAGCCGTCGCGCTGAGAGAAATCGCGGGCGCCGCCGCCGGCCGCACTGGACAGGGCGGGGCCGCTCTGCTATCCGAACGCCCTCGCAGCGATCCGTCGCGAGCGAGTTTCGCCTCGGCGAATGGGTGCATAGCTCAGTTGGTAGAGCAGCTGACTCTTAATCAGCGGGTCCTAGGTTCGAGCCCTAGTGCACCCACCATTTAAACCACTACAGAACAAGCGGTTTTATGGTGCGGGTTCGTCGCAAGGCGGTCCCTTTTTCTCCGGGGTAACGCCACGGGCAACGACGAGAACAAGGTCCGGCGCTGGTTCCTGGGTCGAGATCCTTCACTGCATGATCGACAGGCTGTCGCAGGTAACGCGGCTTTCGATTGCTTGCATCTGTCGCTGATGCCTCGTCCACAAGTTTCGATCGTAACCCTGACGCGGCGTCCCCTGTGCGACAGCGTTCGGAACGGGGGCATTGGCGAGTTCCGAGCCGATCGCCGCGAGGTGCTGGCGCGCTCGCACGCAATAGGCGACCGATCGCTGCGTCATGCGCGTCTCGCCATGGCCGGCGCGGTATTTCATCAATGTCTGGCAGAGATCGCCCTTCGTCAGCCGCCAGGCTTGCGCA
>REDO01000027.1 GCA_007693435.1 Salinarimonadaceae bacterium
GAGCTTGGGCTTCATGCGCGTGGGCCGGGCCTTCGGCGCGGGGATGGCGTCGAGCGTGAGCTCGAAGGCGACGAGAGGCCCCTTGACGTCGAGCGCCTTCAGGGCGTTGGGATGCAGCTCGCCGAAATGGCCGATGATGGTCTTGGGCCCGAACTGCATCGTCGCGCAGCGCCCGGGATGCAGGTATTCCGGCCCGCCGGGCACGATCTGCAAGCCCCCCGTCGCGACGCCGAGAGCCGAGAGCAGCGCCAGCGCGTCGGATTTGGCGTCGAACACGTCGACCGGGCGGGCGCCGCCGTCCCAATGGCGGCCCGCGCCTTCGAGCCGCGCGGTTCCCCGGCGGATCGCGGCGGCGCGCATCTTCTGGCCCTCGGGCTCGTCGCTCTCGAAGCACTGCCCGACCTCGAAGAGCGCCACGTCGCCGAAGCCGCGATCGGCGTTGCGCTGCGCGGCCTTGATCAGCCCCGGCAACAGGCTCGGGCGCATGTCCGAGAGGTCGGAGGCGATGGGGTTGGCGAGCGCGAGCGAGGGCTGGCCGCCGCCGAAGAGCGTCGCGTCGTCATGCGCGATGAAGGACCAGGTCACCGCCTCCACGAGGCCGCGCGTGGCGAGCGCCCGGCGCGCGAGGCTGGTGCGCTTCTGGAGGAGCGTCAGCAGCGGCTTGACGACAGTGGCCTCGACGCGGCCGAGCGGGACCGGCGCGATGCGGTCGAGGCCGGCGACGCGGATGATCTCCTCGACGAGATCGGCCTTGCCCTCGATGTCGGGGCGCCAGGTCGGCGGCAGCACCTTCACGGCGTCGCCGCTTCCCGAGACGTGGAAGCCCAGCTGTTCGAGGATGGCGCGCGCCTCGGTGCGCGGCAGGTCGAGGCCCGACAGACGCTTCGTCTCGCTCCAGGGGAATTCGATGATCCGGCCCGTGTCGGGGATGGCGCCGGCGAGCAGTGATTTCGAGACCTCTCCGCCGCAGATATCGACGATCATCTGGGCCGCGAGATCGAGGCCTGGCATGGTGAAGTTCGGGTCGACGCCGCGCTCGAAGCGGTAGCGCGCATCCGTGACGATGCCGAGCTTGCGGCCGGTCTGGGCGACGTTGAGCGGGTCCCAGAGCGCCGATTCGACGAGCACGTCCGTGGTGTTCTCGTCGCAACCCGAATGCTCGCCGCCCATGATGCCGGCGATGGATTCGGGGCCGTTCTCGTCGGCGATCACCACCATGCCTTCGTCGAGCGCGTAAGTGCGCCCGTCGAGCGCCATGATCTCCTCGTCGTTCTTGGCCCGGCGCACCACGAGGTCGCCCTTCACCTTGGCGGCGTCGAAGACGTGGAGTGGGCGGCCGCGGTCGAAGGTGACGTAGTTCGTGATGTCGACGAGCGCGTTGATCGGGCGAAGCCCGATGGCGCGCAGGCGCCGCTGCATCCAGTCGGGGCTCGGGCCGTTCTTCACGCCGCGCACGAAGCGAAGCGCGAAGGCGGGGCAGAGATATTCGTGGCCCGGCAGATCGATGCGCAGGCTCACGGGGATCGGATAGGCGCCGCGCACCTGCACCGCGCGCTCCTGCTTCATCGTGCCGAGCCCCGCCGCCGCGAGATCGCGGGCGATGCCGTGGATCGAGGTGCAGTCGGGGCGGTTGGGCGTCAGGCCGATCTCGATCACCGGATCGTCGAGCCTGGCGTAAGCCGCGTAAGCGGCGCCGAGCGGCGCGTCCTCGGGCAGGTCGATGATGCCGTCATGGTCGTCGGAGAGTTCGAGCTCGGCTTCGGAGCAGAGCATGCCCGCGCTCTCGACGCCGCGAATATTGCCGATCCCGAGCGTGATGTCCTTGCCGGGAATGTAGGTTCCCGGAGGCGCGAAGACGCTCTTCATGCCGGTGCGGGCGTTGGGCGCGCCGCAGACGACCTGGACCGGCTCGCCTTCGCCGAGATCGACCTTGCAGACGCGCAGCCGGTCGGCGTTGGGATGCTGCGCGGCCTCCAGCACATGCGCGATCCGGAAGGCGGCGAAATCCTTCGCCTTGTCCGTCACGGATTCGACCTCGAGCCCGATCCGCGTCAGCGTCTCGACGATCGTGTCGAGGGAGGCGGCGGTCTCGAGATGCTCTTTCAGCCAGGAGAGGGTGAACTTCATTGTGGTTCTCCGCAGAGTTCCGTGCAGGCGGCGTAAATGGTGTCGAGAACGATCTCGCGCTCGAGATGGATCTGGCCGTTCCAGAAGCGTAGGACGCGCCAGCCGTCGGCTGCGAGCCACGCATCACGGGCGGCGTCGCGCTGCGCGTTTCCGTCGAAGCCGTGCTGCGCCCCGTCTACCTCGATGATCAGGCGAGCGCGGTGGCAGACGAAATCGGCGATATACGGCCCGAGCGGGACCTGGCGGCGGAACTGCAGCCCCTGGAAACGATGCGCCCGCAGCGCGTGCCAGAGCCTGCGCTCGGCCTCCGTCATCTCCTTGCGCAACCGCTTCGCATTCGCGCGTTGACGGGGCGAGACGGCGGCTCGCTTCGCGCGTGCGGGCTTGCGCTTGACGTTAGCCGTGACGTTCATCGCAGAGCGAGACGCGCCCTCTCCCCCCTCGCGGGGGAGAGTTTGAGAGGGGGGGCCGGCCGCAGCGGCGCTCGCATGCGAGCCGATGGACCGAGGATTTGCTTCGCAAGGCGCTGCGTCCCGCACCGCCACCCCCCTCTGGCCCAAGTGGCGCTCTTTGCCGGGGCCATCTCCCCCGCAAGGGGGGAGAGGAAAGGACGACTCGCTTGGGGCCATGTCGTCGCTCATCAGGACGACAAGCCGCCGGCGAGCGTCGGCAGGTCGAGGGGGCGGAAGCCGTAATGGTCGAGCCAGCGCACGTCCGCGTCGAAGAAGGGCCGCAGGTCCGGCATGCCGTATTTCAGCATGGCGATGCGGTCGATCCCCATGCCCCAGGCGAAGCCCTGATACTCGTCCGGATCGAGCCCGCAATTGCGCAGGACGTTGGGATGGACCATCCCGCAGCCGAGGATCTCCAGCCAGTCCTCGCCCTCGCCGAAGCGGATCTCGCCCCCTTTTCGCGAGCACTGAATATCGACTTCGGCGGAG
This sequence comes from Salinarimonadaceae bacterium, assembly GCA_007693435.1. Classification (GTDB taxonomy): domain Bacteria; phylum Pseudomonadota; class Alphaproteobacteria; order Rhizobiales; family Beijerinckiaceae; genus Saliniramus. The sequence continues at coordinate 3,069 of REDO01000027.1, forward strand.
GGCTCCGTGAAGGGGAAGAACGAGGGGCGAAAGCGCATCTTGACGCTGTCTACCTCGAAGAACGCCTTGCAGAACTCCTCGAGCACCCACTTCATGTTGGCGATGTTCGCCGACTTGTCGATGACGAGCCCCTCGACCTGATGGAACATCGGGGTGTGGGTCTGGTCCGAATCGTGGCGATAGGTGCGCCCCGGGATGATCACGCGCACCGGGGGCTTTTGCGCCTTGAGGGTGCGGATCTGGACCGGGCTCGTATGCGTGCGAAGCAACTTGCGCTCGCCATTGGCGTCGGGGCGCATGAAGAAGGTGTCATGCATCTCGCGGGCGGGATGGCCCACGGGGAAGTTGAGCGCCGTGAAGTTGAGGTAGTCCGTCTCGATATCCGGCCCGTCAGCGACGGAGAAGCCGAGATCGGCGAAGATCGCGGTTAGTTCGTCCACGACCTGGCTGATCGGATGGATGCGCCCGCGCGTCTCGGGGCCGTCGCGCACGGGGAGCGTGACGTCGAGGCGCTCGGCGGCGAGCCTGCGCTCCAGCGCCGCTGCGGCGAGCACCTCGCGCCGGGCGGCGATCGCGCCCTGCACCGCGTCGCGCAGACCGTTGATCGCGGGGCCCTTGGTCTTGCGCTCGTCGGGCGACATGGCGCCCAGCGACTTGAGCAATTCGGAGATCGCGCCCTTCTTGCCGAGCGAGGCGACGCGCACGGCTTCGAGCGCCGCCTCGTCGGCGGCGGCGTCGATCTGGCTGCGCAGATCGCTTTCGAGCTGGTTGAGATCGGTCATCGGTCCCTCTGGAATGGCGAGCGCAGATCAAGCCCGCGGCGGGGGGACCGTCAAGCCCGAAACCACGCCGCAACGCGAAAAGGCGTCGAAAATTCGACGCCGCGCGGGAATGGCCTCAAAGGCTGGAGCGGCGCGCGACTGAAAAAGCCGCGCGCCGGGGTTCGAAGTCGCTCAGGCGGCTTTCTGCTCGGCGGGAGCGGGCAGCGCGGCCTTCGCCTTCTCGACGAGAGCGGCGAAAGCCGCCGGCTCGTGGATGGCGAGGTCTGAGAGCACCTTGCGATCGACCGAGATATCAGCCTTGTTGAGGCCGTCGATAAATCGCGAATAGGTCAGGCCGAACTCACGGACCGCAGCGTTGAGGCGCTGGATCCAGAGAGCGCGGAAGGTGCGCTTCTTGTTCTTGCGGTCGCGATAGGCGTACTGCATCGAGCGATCGACGGCGGCCTTGGCCGTGCGGATCGTGTTCTTGCGGCGGCCGTAGAAGCCCTTTGCGGCCTTCAGGACCTTCTTGTGCTTGGCGTGTGAAGTTACGCCGCGTTTGACGCGAGCCATGATGGATCTCCGTTACTGGCGTTACAATCAGCGGGAATTGGGCAGGAAGAACTTCTTCACGTTCTTCGCTTCGCCCTCGAACATCACGGTCGTGCCGCGCTGGTTCCGGATCTGCTTGCTCGTCCGCTTGATCATGCCGTGCTGCTTGCCGGCCTGGGTGCGGATCACCTTGCCGGTGCCGGAGATCTTGAAGCGCTTTTTAGCGCCCGATTTGGTCTTCAACTTGGGCATTTCGCTCTTCTCCTGAAGCGATGCGGATCGGCCGGGACATAAGTCCCGACGCGCCACTCGCCGAATGTTCGCATTGCGAGCAAATCGATCCGCCACGGCAGCCCTGATCAGCCGGACGGATCGGTGGAAGGCGGGCTTATGGCAGAAGAGCCGCGACCGCGCAAGATGCCGCGGCGCGAGAGATACGCCCCACGCCCCGCGATTGTGGCCTCCGGAGCGCACATGGCATAGAGTGCGGCTGATTGCGGGAGATGACAATGGCGCAAGACGCGCAGGACCACGCGCAGGACCACGCGCACGATCACGACATGCGTGATCACGGCAAGCACGATCACGGCAAGCATGATCACGATCATTCTCATTGCCGTCACGCGCGCGAGCGAGCAGACTTGGCCGATACCGGTCTCGCCCGGGCGGAGGAGCTTTGCGCGGCGCGCCGCCAGCGCCTGACGCCGATCCGCCGCGCGGTGCTCGAAGCGCTCTATCGCACCCATGCGCCGCTCGGCGCCTATGAGCTGATCGCCGTGCTGGGCGAAGGCGGCGGCAAGACTCACGCGCCGATCACGATCTACCGCGCCCTCGATTTCCTCATGGAGCAGGGCTTCGTGCACCGGCTGGCGAGCCGCAACGCTTTTGTGGCCTGCCCGCACGGGCACGCGCCCGACGAACTTGTCGCCTTCCTGATCTGCGAGGGCTGCGGCGGCGTCGACGAGCGCCATTCTCCCGCGCTCACGCGCGCGGTCTCGGGCATGATCGCGGCCGAAGCGTTCAAGCCGCGTCAGCAGGTCCTCGAGATCGTCGGCCTGTGCGGCCATTGCCGCGAGGTCGGTTGAGCCGTCGGCGTGGCGCCAAAGGAATGAAATGAATCGGCGTCAGCCGGTCGCGCCCCCGGCCTGCTGCGCCCGAAGTCGGCGCATCACGTCCTCGCCGAGCAGGTCGAGCATCATGGCGTCGGCCCCGCCGGCTCCGAGATTCATGCCGCCAAGACCGCCGGCCAGACCGCCGCCGGCGAGGCCGGCCGTCAGGGGCGAGAAACTGCCCTGTTCGATGATCACGCCCTCTTCCAGAGCCGCCTCATGCTCCCATTGATCGAGGCAGAGCCGGCAGAGCTCGGCCAGCATCATCATGTCGTCGTTGGAGAGGTCGGAGAGGTTCAGCCGCCCCGTGATGTGGTCCATCATCGCGGAGAGCTTCTGATCCTCGCTCATGCCCTCACGCCCGGCGTAGAGCGCCTCGGCTTCGTGCATGGCGACCGAGAGCTCTCCCTGATCGACGCCGAGCTGGGCCGCAGTCTGGCTCAGAACACGGTTGAAATCCGAACCAGCTGTCGCGTTCGCGCCGGACAGCGCGGAAGCGCCGGCGGGGGAGGAGACCGAACCGTGATCGCCGTGGTTGATTCCATGCGCCATTTTCTCGCTCCATAAAGTTTGCGTGATTGAGTTTGCGGATCTTTGAGTTGAGAGGCTTCAGTCGCGCGTACGCGGGGCGCAGCAGCTGCGAACGGCTTCGCGAGCCGCGACGTAGCCCGGCGCCTCGGCCTCGGGTTCCGGCTCGGGGGACGGCGCCTGCGACAACGATACGTAGAGCGCGTCGAGACCCGCGCGATCGAAACCGAACACGCGACGCAGCGCCGCATCCTCGACCTCGGGCCGCTCACGAAGATGGTCGATCAGACGCCTCATGACCTTGGCCTTGATGCGGTCGCGAAGCGCAGGCTCGAGTTCCTCGATCGTCTTGACCCGGATCATCGCTTGCTCCCCGTTCGACGAATGCGTCAGGATGGGTTAATTAATAATTGTATATTTTTTTAAATGGCAACCGGTGTCAATCCAAGTAGTTGCATTTTCAGAAATAAATCGGCACAGATCTGTCCGTTTGGAATACTTCAACACGACATGATCGATCCAATGCATTCGAAATTCGATAAATTATAGTTAATATAAAATTTTACAATTTTATATTATAAAATGGACTGCCCGCGACGATGCCGGTCGGCGATCCGGGTCCGGAAAATTCAATCAGGCGGTCAAGGCGATTGCGAAAGCCTCTTGACGTCCTCGCTCGTTTCGCTCAGTGAATGAACGTTCATTCAGCGGAGACGAAATCGTGGACTCCTTCACCGAAGCGCAGGCCGACAAGCGCGCGATCATTCTCGACGCTGCCCAGCGGTGCTTCGCGCGCGCCGGCTTCCATCGCACGACGATGCAGGACATCGCGGGCGAAGCGGGGATGAGCCCGGGCAACCTCTACCGTTACTTCCCCTCGAAGGATGCGGTGACGGAGGGCCTCGCGGACAGGGATCGCGCCGAACTCGCGGCCGATTTCGCGCAGTTCGAGGATACCGAGGACTTCATGGCCGCCTTCGAGGCGCTCGGGCGCAAATATTATATCGAGGAGCCCCGCGAACGGGCGGCGCTGTGCCTGGACATCTGGGCCGAGGGGACGCGCAACAAGACCTTCGCGGCGATCACGAACGGATTTCAGACCGTATTGATCGAAAACATGACTCAGCTCTTCGCGAAGGCGCAGGCGCAGGGCGCAGTGCGCTCCAAGGCCGATCCTCGCGATCTCGCGGTGCTCGTCGCGACGCTCTCCGACGGCCTGTTCGTGCGCCGCGCGACGGCGCGCGACTTCGATCCCGAACGCGAGGTTCCCAATGTGCTGCGTCTGATCGGCGCGATGCTTCATGGTGCGGCGGCGTTCGACGCCGACGACGATGGAACGCAATGATGTGGAAGAGTAGAATTGGAGCCACGCTCGTCGTCCTCGCGGCGATCGGATGGATCGCCTCGGGTGAATTGTCGGGCGACTCGCGAGTCCCGGAAACCGCGCCGGCGCAGGATCGTCCGGTCGCGCCCTTCCGTGTGGCCACGCAGACGCTCGACCTCGCCGACCACAGGCGCACGATCATCATGTCCGGCCGGACCGAGGCAGACCGCCGGGCCACCGCCGTCACCCGCGCGACGGGGGTCGTGACGGCGCTCAACGTGCGACGCGGAGACCGGGTCGCGACCGGCGACGTCATCGCGACGCTATCGGACGAGGCGCGCGAGGCGCAGGTCGCGCAGGCGCGGGCGCGCTTCGCCCAGCGCAAGGCCGAACACGACGCGCGGCTGCGCCTGATCGAAAGCGGGAACCTGCCCGCTCTCGGCCGCGCCCAGATCGAGGCTGATCTCAAGGAGGCCGAGGCCGCGCTCGCCCAGGCGGAAGCTGAGTTGCGGCGCGCCGAAGTGCTCGCGCCGATCTCCGGCGTCGTGGACGTCGTGCCGGTCCAGCTCGGACAGGCGTTGAAGGACGGCGCGACGGTGGCCGAGATCATCGCGCTCGATCCGATGCTCGTCGTTTTCGAGATTCCCGAGACCCGTCTGGGAGCCGTGCGGACCGGCGACGTCGCCGACGTGCGGTTGGCGACGGGGCAGACGGCGCGCGGCGAGGTTCGCTTCATCTCCCAGCGCGCCAGCGAGACGACGCGCACCTACAGGGTCGAGGTCGCGATCGACAACGCGGCGGCCGGCATCTCCGACGGCGTGACGGCGGAGGTCGCGCTGCGGCTGGCGCCCGTGCCTGCGGCGCAGGTCCCTCGCTCGGCGCTGACGTTCTCGAGCGCGGGCGAACTCGGCCTGCGCCACGTCCTGCCTGACGGCCGGGTGGCTTTCGCGCCAGTCTCGATCGTCGAGGACGGACGCGACGCGATCTGGGTCGCGGGCGCGCCCGATCGGGCGCGGGCGATCATTCAGGGGCAGGATTTCGTGACCGAGGGCCAGATCGTCGAAGCAGTGCCGACGCCGGCCGTCGTGTCTGCGGAGCGCTGAGGCGGCGGATCGGGCGGGCGCCGTCGCGCGGGGAAGGTTGTCGAGGTTCCCATGGGCAAAATCGTCGAATACGCAGTGTCGCATGCGCGGCTCACGCTCTCCGTCCTGCTCTTCCTGCTGGTCGCGGGCTTCCTCTCCTATCAGAGCATCCCGAAGGAGGCCGAGCCCGACGTCCAGGTTCCGCTGATCTACGTGAACCTGGCCCAGCGCGGCATCAGCCCGGAAGACGCCGAACGGCTGCTTCTTCGCCCGATGGAGACGCAGCTCAAGTCGGTCACCGCCGTCAAGGAGATGCGTTCGGCCGCGCATGAGGGCGGGGGTTACGTTCTGCTGGAATTCGACGCCGGTTTCGACGGCGCCCGCGCGCTTTCCGACGTGCGCGCCAAGGTGGACGACGCGCGCAGCGAGCTTCCGCGCGAGGCGGACGAGCCGAAAGTGTCGGAAGTCAATCTCTCGCTCTTTCCCGTTCTCGTCGTAGCGCTGGGAGGCAACGTGCCTGAACGCACCCTGCTTCAGCTCGCGCGTCAGACCAAGACCACGATCGAACAGGTTCCGGGCGTGCTCTCGGCGGAACTGCGGGGCGCGCGCGACGAGGCTGTGGAGATCATCGCGGAACCGATGCTCCTGAAAAGCTACGGCATTTCGCTGGACGACCTGATCGGCTCCTTCGTCGCCGGCAATTCCCTCGTCGCGGCCGGCGCGCTCGAGGGCGAGGCTGGACGCTTCGCCGTCAAGGTGCCGGCGCTGATCGAGACGGCGGACGACATCCTGCGCTTTCCGATCGCCGCCACCGGCGACGCTGTGGTGCGTCTCGGAGACGTCGCGCAGGTGCGCCCGACATTCAAGGACGCGGAATCGATCACGCGCATCAACGGAAAGCCGGCGATCGCCATCGAGGTCTCCAAGCGCGCGGGCGCCAATCTGATCGAAACGGTCGACGCCACCCGCGAGGCCGTCGAACTCCTGCGCGCGACCTGGCCCGACAATGTCGAGGTCGCCTACACGCAGGACAAGTCCGGCGACATCCGCACGATGCTGAACGAATTGCAGAACAGCGTGATCACCGCCGTTCTGCTCGTGATCGTGATCATGCTCTGGGCGCTCGGCGCGCGCGCCTCGCTGTTCATCGGCATCGCCATACCGGGCGCGTTCCTGTCCGGCATCCTCGTGCTCCAGCTCGCGGGGCTGACCGTCAACATCGTGGTGCTGTTCTCGCTGATTCTCGCGGTGGGCATGCTCGTCGACGACGCGATCATCGTCTCGGAATTCGCCGAGCGGCGCATGTCGGAGGGCATGCCCCCCGACGAGGCCTACAAGCTGGCGGCGCGGCGCATGGCGGGGCCGGTGATCGCTTCCACCGCCACGCGCATCGCGGCCTTCTCGCCGCTGCTCTTCTGGCCGGGCATCGTCGGCGAGTTCATGAAATACATGCCGATCACGCTGATCGCGACGCTTACCGCCTCGCTGGTCATCGCGCTGATCTTCACGCCGACGCTAGGCGCGCTTTTCGGCAGGGCGCCGCAAAGGATCGACGAGAACGGCCTGTCGGATCGTGGCGGCTACATGCGCCTGATCCGGATCGTGATCCGCCATCCGATCGCGACGATCGCGCTCACGATCGTGCTGCTCGTGGGCGTAGTGCAGGCTTATGGACGCTACGGCTCCGGCGTCGAGTTCTTCCCGGACGTGGAGCCCGAGACCGCGCTGGTGCAGGTGCGCGCGCGCGGCAATCTCTCCGTCGCGGAGAAGGACACGATGGTGCGCGAGGTCGAGCGGCGCATCCTCGGCCTGGAGGAGATCGAGACCGTCTACGCCCGCGTCGGAACGAGCCAGCGCGGCTCGAACGAGGTGCCCGAGGATACGGTCGGCACCGTGCAGTTCGAGTTCGTCGACTGGCGCGAACGCCGCCCCGCCAGCGCCATCATGGACGAAATCCGCGAACGCACGGCGGACATTCCGGGCGTGCTCATCGAGGTCACGCGCCCGGCCGCCGGTCCGCCCACGGGCAAGCCGATCACCGTCCAGGTCTCGTCGGTGGACCCCGAAGCCCTGTTCCCGGCGGCGCAGATCGTCGCCGACATGGTGCGCGCGCAACCGGAAGCCCGCGACGTCGACGACGGGCTTCCCCTGCCCGGCCTCGACTGGACGCTGCGCGTCGACCGGGCGGAGGCCGCGAAATACGGCGCGAGCCCGACGAGCGTCGGCTCGGCGGTGCAGCTCGTCACCAATGGCGTGAAGATCACGGAATACCGTCCCGACCACACCGACAAATCCGTCGACGTCCTCCTGCGCTTCCCGCCCGACCGACGCAACCTCGACCAGCTCGACGCATTGCTGCTGAACACCGCGGTCGGGTCCGTGCCGATCTCGAACTTCGTCTCGCGCGAGGCCGTCCAGCGGGTAGGAATGATCAACCGCGTGGGTGGGCAGCGTGTCGTCACCATCACCGCGAACGTCGCGGAAGGCGCGCAAAGCGCAGAGGTCCAGCAGCGAATCCAGACGCTTCTGGCCTCCACCGATCTCGGGCCGGGCGTGACCTTCGCGCTCAAGGGCGAGGACGAGGAGCGGGAGAAGGCCGGCGAATTCCTCTCGAAGGCCTTCGGCGCGGCGATGTTCCTGATCTTCGCCATCCTGCTCGCCCAGTTCAACAAGTTCTCCAGCGTCTTCATCACGCTCTCGGCGGTGGTGCTATCGACCATCGGCGTGCTGATCGGGCTGATGATCACGGGCCAGTCCTTCGGCGTCGTGATGACGGGGGTCGGCGTCATCGCCAATGCAGGAGTGATCGTGAACAACAACATCGTTCTCATCGACACCTACGACCGGCTGCGGCGCGAGGGCGTCGAGACGGCCGAAGCGATCGCGCGGACCTGCCGCGAGCGCGCGCGGCCGGTGGTGCTCACCGCCGTGACCGCCATTCTCGGCGTGCTGGCCATCGCCTTCGGGATCAATATCGACTTCCTCCAGCGCTCAGTCGATATCGGCGCGCCCTCGACGCAATGGTGGGTGCATCTCTCCACGGCGATCGTCTTCGGCCTCGGCTTCGCGACCATTCTCACGCTCTTCGTGACGCCCGCGATGCTGATGACCGTCGCAAATGTCGAAGCGTGGAGCGCGCGCCGGCGCGCGGCGCGCGCGGCCAGGCGTGCGGCGCGGGAGGCGGAGGCGGCGACGCCCGCCGGGGCCTGATGGGCGCCCATACACGGGCGAAGGGCGCATCCGCGCGTTGACGCGGGCGCCGCGCGCGGGCCATTCCTCGTTCTCCGACGCCGCCGGACCAGAACAAGGAACGGACGAGGAGAACGCCATGACGAACGCCGAGAACGCGCGCCCCGCCCTGCGCCAGCCCCCGACCGCCTATCGCAGCCGCGTCGGCGACATCGAGATCGTCGCCGCCAATGACGGCATGGTCCGCGTGCCGATGAAGGACGGCTTCGTGCGCGGCGTCACCGCCGCCGAAGTCGGCGAGGCGCTGGCCGAATCCGGCCTGCCGCGCGAAATCCTGACGATCACCTTCACGCCCATTGTCGTGCGCACGGGAGGCGAGACGGTGCTCGTCGATACGGGCTACGGCGCAAGCGGGCCGCCCACCGCCGGCTTCCTGCTCGAAAATCTCGCGGCGGGCGGAGTCCGGCCCGAGGACGTGACGAAGGTCGTGATCAGCCATTTCCACGGCGACCACATCAACGGCCTCCTGACGAAGGACGGCGCGCTCGTTTATCCGAACGCCGAGATTCTCGTGCCGGCGCCCGAATGGGATTTCTGGACCTCGCAGGACCGCAAGGCGCAGGCGCCCGACGCCATGAAGGCCGCCTTCGACAATGTCGCGCGTGTGCTGGGGCCGATGAAGGACCGCCTGACGCATTACAAGTGGGACCAAGAAGTCGCGCCCGGGATGATCGCCCTCGACGCCAACGGCCACACGCCCGGCCACACGGCGTTCGCGATCTCCTCGGACGGCGAGAGCTTCGTCTTCATCTCGGACACGACGAACCATCCCGCGCTCTTCGTGCGCAATCCCGACTGGTCGCCCTCCTTCGACATCGATCCCGACGCCGCGCGCCGCACCAAGCGGCGCATCCTCGACATGGTCGTGACCGACGACCTTCCCGTCGGCGGCTTCCACTTCCCCTTCCCGGCTCTGGGCAAGATCGCCAGGGACGGCGAGCGCTACCGCTATCTGCCCGCGCAGTGGATGGCGGTGGTCTGACGCAAAGAGAGAAGCCAACGCTTGATCGACGACATCGCCATACTCGACGACGAGACGCGCCCGCGCGCGCCCAAGATCGCGGGCGCGACCGACGCGCACCGCGCTCATGGCCGGCGCCTGCGGCTATTCCACCACGCCCATATCCATCAGCTCGCGCAACTGCGCCGCGTCATCGAGGCGCTGGCGCGCGGGGAGGGGGACGAGGCGGAGGTGGCCGCGCGCGCGTCGTCACTGGCGATGGCCGAGAACTACAGGCGATTCGGGGCCCTGTGCGGCCATGAATGCCAGATGCTGACCCTCCACCACATGATCGAGGATCAGGAGATCTTCCCCCGCCTCGCCGCCTCCGGAAGCGAGGGCCTGCGCAAGGTGGTCGCACGTCTGGCGAAGGAGCATGAGACCGTGCACGCGCTCCTCGTGCGGCTCGAGGAGGCGGCCGTCGCGCTCCTGCGCGCGCCTGCGCCCGAGCGGGTCGAGGCGGTGCGCGTCGTCTTCGAGGCGCTGGAGCGCGTCGTCCTCTCGCATTTCGGCTACGAGGAGCGCGAACTGGAAGAAGCGCTGGGCTATCACGGCGTCGCGCTGTGAGGGCGCGCCCTCACTTGATCCCGGGCGCGCCGTCGAACTTCTTGGCGAGATCGCCCCAGCAGTCGATGTAATCCTCCTGCATGTGCCCGGCCTTCGCCGCCCAGGGCGTGAGCATCTGGGGAAAGCGCGTCTCGAACATGAAGCTCATCGTGTCGTCGAGCTTCTCGGGCTTCAGCGCAGCGTTCGAGGCGCCCTCGAAGGCGTTCCTGTCCGGGCCGTGGGGGAGCATGCAATTGTGCAGGCTCATGCCGCCGGGCACGAAGCCCTTGGGCTTGGCGTCGTAGATTCCGTAGATGTTGCCCATCAGTTCGGACATCACGTTCTTGTGGTACCAGGGCGGCCGGAAGGTGTTCTCCGCCACCGACCAGCGCTCGCGGAACAGCACGAAGTCGATATTGGCCGTCCCCTCGATCCCGGACGGCGCGGTCAGCACCGTGTAGATCGAGGGGTCGGGATGGTCGAAGAGGACTGCGCCGACCGGACAATAGGTCCGCAGGTCATATTTGCAGGGCGCGTAATTGCCGTGCCAGGCCACAACGTCGAGCGGGCTGTGGCCGATTTCGGTGACATGGAATTCGCCGCACCATTTCACCGTGACGGTCGAGGGCGTCTCGCGATCCTCGAAGGCGGCGACGGGCGTCTTGAAGTCGCGGCGATTGGCCATGCAATTGGCGCCGATCGGCCCGCGTCCGGGCAGCGTGAACTTTTGCCCGTAATTCTCGCAGACGAACCCGCGCGCCGGGCCTTCCAGCACCTCGACGCGGTAGACGAGACCGCGCGGGATGATGGCGATTTCGCCGGGCGCGAGGTCGATGATCCCCAGCTCGGTGGCGAAACGCAGCCGCCCCTCCTGCGGCACGACGAGAAGCTCGCCGTCGGCGGAGTAGAAATACTCGTCCACCATCGAGCGGGTGACGAGATAGATATGGCTCGCCATGCCGGTCTGCATGCGCACGTCGCCCGCCGTGGTCATGGTGCGCATGCCCGTGAGCCAGGTCAGCGGCGCGTCCGGCACGGGGACCGGATCCCAGCGATACTGGCCGAGCGACACGATATCGCGATGGATGCACGGCGCGGATTCCCAGAGCGGCAGGTCGATCTTCGCAAAGCGCCCCGTATGCTTGACCGAAGGCCGGATGCGGTAGCACCAGGTGCGCTCGTTCTGATGGCCCGGCGCGGTGAAGGCGGTGCCCGAGAGCTGCTCGCCATAGAGGCCGTAATTGCATTTCTGCGGGCTGTTCATGCCCTGCGGCAGCGCGCCCGGCAGCGCTTCGGTCTCGAAATCGTTGCCGAAGCCGGGCATGTAGCGCGCCTGCGCCTCGGCGGCGTTCGCGGCTGCGTCGAGGCCCTCCCCTCTCGCGTGCTGGTTCATGACGGCGCCTCCAGAACGGGCTTGAGATTTTAGCTCATACCAGATTAGTTGCATACGCAACCATGTCAAGAAAAACGCGCCCGAAAGCGTCTCGTGTCCGATGACGGGCGGAGCCCGGAACAGGCGGGATTCGAGGGTGCACGGGTCTAGAACGAGCGCGCGACGCGCCTGAGCGCCTTTCCCGATGTCTTCTCCCCATGCACCTGGGGATGTACCCAAAAGTCTTCGCTGCATGCCGGGACCTCCGGCGTTAATACCGCTTGCTTCCGGGACGCCGAGGCGCTTGGCTCCGGGATACGGGCGCCGGGGCGCGTCCATCAAGCAGGAGAGCGGCTGCATGACCGATCTGAAGGGAAAAACCGCGCTGATCACCGGATCGGTGCAGGGGATCGGGCTGGAGATCGCGCGCGCCATGGCCCGCGCCGGAGCGGCGATCGCCGTGCACGGTCTCGCGGATGCGCGGCAGGCGGCGCAGGCATGCGAGGCGCTGGCCGAGGCCGGCGCGCCGGAGACGCGTTTTTTCGGGCATGACCTGTCCGATCCCGTCGCCGCCGGCCGGCTCGTCCGGGAGGCGGCGGAGTGGCGCGCGATCGACATTCTGGTCAACAACGCCGGCATCCAGCAGACAGCGCCCCTGGCGGAGATGCCGCTCGACACCTTCCAGCGCATCCTCGCGGTCAACCTGACGGCCGCTTTCGCGACGATGCAGGCGGCCCTGCCGGCGATGGCGCAGCGCGGTTACGGACGCGTGATCAACATCGCCTCCGTCCACGGCCTCGTCGCTTCCATCGACAAGGCGCCCTACGTCGCCTCGAAATTCGGGCTCGTGGGAATCTCGCGCGTCGCCGCGCTCGAATACGCCGCCGTCGGGAGCCGCGAGACGGGCGGCGTGACCGTCAACTGCATCTGTCCGGGCTGGACGGAGACCGCGATCATCGAGCCCCAGATCGTCGCGCGCGCCGCGCTGCATGGCGGCGACCGCGCGGCCGGCGTGGCGGACCTCCTGTCGGAGAAGCAGCCTTCGCGCCGCACTTCCGACCCCGCCGAGATCGGCGCTCTGGCTTTGTGGCTATGCGCCCCGATCGCCCATAACGTCACGGGCGCCGCGATCCCGATCGACGGAGGCTGGACGTCGCAATGACGCGATCCGGGCTCGCGCGCCGCGACAGGGCTGCGGAGCGACCCCAGATCCATATCGCCTGTCCGACCTGAATACGGCCTTTGGATGGTCGCAATTCCGACTATTGTCCGGCGTCGCGGCGCCGGCGGAAGGTCGATATCCGGGGACGGAGCATGATCGGCGCGGGCCTGGCCGTTCGATATTGGCCTCGTTCGATATTGGCCTCGATGGAGATTGACGAGGCGGCGCGAAACTGCGCGAAGTGCCGGCGATTGCCTCCTGAACCGATCGTCCGACGATGGAGCAGGGTTTTCGCCTGCGCGGATCGGCGCGACTCGGCGGTCGAGAACGAACGCGAGAAGTCGATAAAACGACGGCCCCGAGGAGAGCGATCGATGACGTCCGACATAGCAGCCGCGCCTATCTGGAACGAGAAGCGATTGCGTTCCGCGATCGAGGCCGCAGGCGTCGCGCTATGGGCCTGGAACGTCGATACAGACAAGCTGCATCTCGATCAAAACGCCTGCGACATGTGGGGCCTGCCCGGAATCGAGGGCGTTACGTTCGAGGACCTGTCGGCGCATATCCACCCCTCCGACCGTGATCGCGTGCGGGCCGCCTTCGCCGCGAGCAGGGCGATCGTCGGACAATACGAAATCGATTTCCGGATCCTGATCGGCGATGAGGTCCGGTGGGTTTCCGCCCGGGGACAGGGCGACGATGAAGGCATGGTCGATCGGAGCATGTACGGGGTCTTTCTGGATGTCACCGGACGCAAGCAGGCGGAGGAAAGCAATGAACTTCTCGCCGGCGAGATGAGCCATCGGGTCAAGAATCTCCTGGCGATCGCGTCCAGCCTGACGACCATCTCCTCACGCTCGTCGACTTCGATCGAGGATATGGCGGGACAGCTGACGAACCGTCTGGCGGCGCTGGGGCGCGCGCATGACCTCGTGCGTCCGCTTCCCGGACAGGCGGTGACCGACGCTTTGCTTGGCGACCTGATTTCGGTGTTGCTGGCGCCCTATGACGATCTGGGGGCGTTCAGCGGGCGCGTTCGGGTATCGGTTCCGCGAATGGGCGTCGGGCAGGCGTCGGCTACGACGCTTGCGCTGATCATTCACGAGCTGGCGACCAATTCGCTGAAATACGGAGCGCTCTCATGTGAATCCGGAACGCTGGACGTATCCTCGACCGACCATGAGGGTGATGAAGTCGTCATCGTCTGGACCGAGCAGGGCGGCCCTCCGGTCGAAGCGACGGAGGGTCCGGGCGGTTTCGGCAGCAAGCTCATCAACCGAGCGATGTCGGCGCAGCTCGACGGCGCCATCACCTGCGACTGGGCGGAGGAAGGCGTCATCGTTACTTTGACGATGAACAGGAAACGCCTCAAGGCATGACCGGCCGGTATC
>REDO01000188.1 GCA_007693435.1 Salinarimonadaceae bacterium
TCGGCTCGCCGCTCGAGACGGGCTACGCATACATCTTTCCAGTCGAGTGGGCTGAGACCGAGGCCAACTTCATAGTCCAACGCGTGCGCGAGCTCGGCATATTCTCCACCGACTACTTTCTGTTCAACGCGATCTACATGTTCTTCGCCGGACCCCATATCGCGTTCTCGGGCCGTTTCCTGACGGAGCTCTCCGCGTTCGACGTCAACGGCGCATCGCCCTTCCTCGTCGCGCCGGCCCTGCTGTTCGCGTTCCTCGCGCCCTGGGATCGCCGGTTCTGGCTGGGCCTCGCGACCGTGCTGATCATTATGGCCCCCACCCTGTTCTATCACTCGAACGGGTTCTCGCAGTTCAGCGCGCAGCGCTACGCGCTCGACTGGCTGCCTATCCTGATCGTCCTGGCGGCCTGGGGCGTGAGGCCGGCGCATGCGGGGCCGCTGGCGCTGCTCGTGGCCTATTCGATGACGATTACGCTGGGCATGATCGCCGTCGGAGGCGTCCTCGCCGGCTGAAGGATTTGCTCGCGAGGCGAGCCGGCCCGTCAATCGGCCCGGCTGACCCCGACCTTGACGTCCATGCCTGTCAGAACTGCGCCGTTGCCTGCGTAGCTCCCGCTCACGGGCGCCGCCTGAGCCGGGGTCCGGGTGCTGGCGACGCGAATGAGGTTGCGGCCGGCGACGATCTGGTTGGTCGGGTCGAACTCCACCCAGCCGGCGCCCGGAATGAAGATGTCGGCCCATGCATGGGTCGCGCCGGCCCCCTCGAGCGCGCCCTCCGTGCTGTCGTCGAGGCCAGGGCTGTAGAGATAGCCGGTCACGAAGCGCGCCGCGAAGCCGAGCGTGCGGGCCGCCTCCATGAACAGGAAAGCGAAGTCGCGGCAGGTGCCGCTTCTGGCTGCAAGCGACTCGCGCGGGGTCTGGACGCCGTATTCCTCGCGGCGGCGATAGGCGAGCGTCTCGTGAACGCCGCGTCCCAGCAGGTCGAGCACCTCCATGGCGTTGCCGGGAGGCTCGGGCATGAGATCCGCGATCCAGCTGTCGACAACCGGGCGGTCCTGCGGATATTGCAGCGACAGATAAGGCGCGAGATCGATGCTGTCGTCGCCGTCATAGGCGAAAGGATATGCCGCAGAGGTCCGCGCGAGCGTGCCGACAGGCTCGTCGAGAACGTGGCGGCTGAGCTTCAACTCGCTCACGATGACGAGTTCGTCGGATTCCTTGTGGAAGGTCAGATGAGTGACCGAGTTGCCGAAAGTGTCGAACGCCCAGCGCACATCCGCCTGGGGCGTCACGCCGAGGCTTGAATCGAGAATGCGCATATCATGCCCGTCGCGCGGACGGATCATGAGGCTATGGACGCCGAACGTGACGGGTCGGTCGTACTGGTAACGGGTCAGGTGGCGAATCTGGAACGTTCTCATCGTGCGGCATCGTTTTGCAATGACTTGTCCTGGAATGTTTTGCGTTCGAATCGCCGCGCCTGACGCCGAGGATCGTGCGATACACGATCCTTGCCGGGACACGAAATTCGATCAGTAGATTATCAACGCCTGCGCGGCGGAATAAGTTCAAGTCATTCGACATCGCGGCGAATGCGCCGCTCCCTC
Source organism: Salinarimonadaceae bacterium (assembly GCA_007693435.1). GTDB lineage: Bacteria > Pseudomonadota > Alphaproteobacteria > Rhizobiales > Beijerinckiaceae > Saliniramus. The sequence continues at coordinate 1,607 of REDO01000188.1, forward strand.
GGCCGCAGGCTCCGACCGAAGCGACGCGACGCACCTCGTCAGATCACCGATTGCGGCGCGGCTGGTGGCCGCTGCGGGGGTCGAACCCGCATGGGCGAGGCCCGAGGCATTTTAAGTGCCTTGTGTATACCAATTCCACCAAGCGGCCAGCGGCGGGACGCCGACGATCGCGAGCGTTACCGGGGGGGCGCGATCTTGGCAAGGCGCGGCGATCGCTTGCGCTCCTGCGCGCAGCCTCTTCCGGCGGCGTCAGAACTTCGACTCGATGAGCGCCTCGGCGCCCGGCTCGCTCTCTCCGCGCCGTCGGGCGGCGGCGCGCAGCATGGGGACCACGTCCTCGACCCTTTCGGCGACGAGATAACCCAGTTCGTAGCCCGGCCGGATGAAGCCCGCTTCGCGCATATGGGCGAAGAGCACGAGAAGCGGCTTGTAGAAATCTGCGACCGAGAGTAGCAGGATCGGCTTGCGGTGGCGCCCGAGCTGCGCCCAGGTCAGCTGCTCGACCAGTTCCTCGAGCGTGCCCACGCCGCCCGGAAGCGCGACGAAGGCGTCCGCGCGCTCGAACATCGCGCGTTTGCGGGTGTGCATGTCGGGCACAATGACGTTCTCCTGCACGTCGGAGAGCATCTTTTCCTTCTGCATCAGGAAATCCGGAATGATCCCCGTCACATGGCCGCCGTGATCGAGAACCGCGCGCGCGGTTGCGCCCATCAGGCCGATCGAGCCTCCGCCATACACCAGCTTGATCCCTGCCGACGCCATGGAGCGCCCCAGCGCACGAGCCGCTTCGAGAAAACGTGGGTCGTGCCCCGTCGCGGAGCCGCAGTAAACGCAGATCGATCCAATGCTGTTCATCATGCCTTCCGATTTCCTGCGCGACTCGCCGCGCCATCCGTAATTTAGCCGTTTGCACTCGCGTTCATAGCGTGTAATGCCAAGCCGATATGTGTCTCATTATGATCTTCGCCGAGGAAGCGCGCAGTGTCCGCTAATCATCGTTACACCATCTCGCTTATCGTGGTCGTCGTTCTGACGGTTCTGGGCTTCGGTTCGTGGCATTTCCTGGCGCGCGACGATGGCCCGCCGTCGGGCGTCGCGCAACAGCAACCCACGCCTGCGCCAGCCTTGACGGAGCCCGCACGCGAATCCGCCGCGCCGGCTCCGACGGCTGACAGCGCAATCGTCGAAGAGGCGGAGCCGGTCGAGCTCGCTTTCGACATCGTGCGGGTCGAGCCGACCGGCGACGCCGTTATCGCGGGCCGCGGCGCCCCTGGCGCGCGAATCGAACTTCTGCGAAACGGCGAGACGCATGACAGCCTCGTCGTCGACGCGACCGGCGCATTCGCTTTCGTCCCACCGCCGCTGCCGACGGGAACGAGCGACGTCAGCCTGCGCGCGACGCTTCCCAACGGCGACGTGTTCACGTCGCGACAAAGTGTCACTGTGGTCGTGGACGAAAGCCTGGCGCAGCAGCCGATGGTCGCCTTAGTCGCCCCGGGCGAGCCGACGGTCGTGCTTTCGCGGCCCGATGCGCCGGGCCCCGTCGCCGCCGCGCCGCGCCCGGAAGCTGGCGACACGACCGTCGAGGACATCGCCGAAGGGATTATCGAAGAGATATTCGACGTGATCGCCGAAGAGGCCATGGAAGCGCCGGCGGAGGTCGCGGTCGAAGCGCCCGCGCCGGCGCAAGTCGGGCCGGTCGAGACTGAGACCGCCGAAAGGGAGGCGGAATCGGTCGAAACGGCGGAGGTCGCAGCAACGGAGGGGCGGACCCTCCAGGCCGAAGACACGGCCATCGCCGAAGCCGATCCGGTCACGATCCGGGAGACGCCCGTCGCCGAGGCGGAAACCGCCTGGCCAGTGGTCGATGTCGCGGAAGCTGAAGTCTCGGAAGTCGAGGTCTCGGAAGTCGAGGCCGCGGAAGCCGAGGTCGCGGAAGCCGAGGTCGCGCAGGTCCGGACTCCGGAAGTCGTGGCCACGGAAGC
>REDO01000138.1 GCA_007693435.1 Salinarimonadaceae bacterium
GCCCCGGCCTGCCGCCGACCGGCGCGGCCGCGCGGCCGCAGTTGCCCGCCGGCGTCGATGCGCGCAACGCCACCATCGACATCCCGGCGACCGTCGTTCCCAACACGCCGAGCGTCGGATCCCCCGGACCCGTCGGCCAACGGCGCCTGCCGGGAACCCCGCCGCCCAGCATCTCCGACGTGCGCAGCTCCGACCCCATCGTGCGCCCGGCCGCGCCCGTGCTCCAGTTCCCCAACGCCGCCGGCAACGCGACCCCCGGCGTCTCCTCCGGCGCCTCGCCCGCGCTGCCCGCCACGGGCCTGCCGGGCTCCCTCTCGACGACGCCGCGCCCCGCGCCCATCGTTCCCGCGCCCACCGCTCCCAATCCCGGGAACGCCGGCGCCGCCGCCACGCCGCCCATCGCCGCCACGCCGCGCCCGGTCGCGCCAAACTCCGTCACGCCAAACCCCGCCACGCCAGCCATTCCGCTCGCAACCACGCCGCCGCCGGCCGTCACGCCCCAGACCGGAAGCCTGCAGACCGGAAGCGCGCAGACGCAGCCGCTCCCGCAAAGCGGACCCGCGACCGCCGTCCGCGACCGCCCCGCGCCAACGCTCCAGTTCGAAACCCCAACGACGCCGGGAACACTCGCAAACGGCGGCTCCGCAAACGTCGCGGCGCCATCGACGAACGTCACTGGGACCGGCGTGGCCGGGGATGGGACGCCCGCCGCCGCCACTCGGCCGACGACGCCCGGCGCGCCGGGGTTCGCAGGCGATAACATCAGCATCAATCTCTCCGGCGCCAATCCCCCGCCGACGCCGCCTATCCCGCCGTCAGGCGGCGACTACAGGCCCGAGGCGGCGGCCCCCAACGCCGGAGCCGCAGGCAGCGGCGAACCGGCAACCGACAATATCGACGGAGGAGCAAGCCCGCCCCGAAACCCGCCAGTCAGCCTCTCGCCGCAAAACCCTGACGGTGATGGCGACGCGGACCACGGCGACGACGTTAATGGGGCGCAAGCCGATCACACATTGCCCAGGCTGAACGAACCCGCAGGCGGCGGCGCGCGGGCGTCGGGAACGGAGATACCGGGGCAGGGGACGGAACCTGATCTCGAAGACCCGCTCGGCGTGCTCTCGCATGTCGAGGAGCGCCGTCTCGAGGAATGGGACGGGGGCCTGTCGCAACATAGCCCTGAAGAGCTGGCGCGCATGGCGCGGACGCTTCGCGCCGCATCCGTATCGGACGATCCGGAGCTTCAGTGGCGCCGCGACGACATCCTGCGCGCGCTGTCCGAGGTCGAACGAGCCGCCGGAATCACGCTTGATCCGCTTGAAAGCGTCGATCTCGATGATCCCTCCGCCATCGCCGATTTCGTTCGTCTGCGTGGTCAGGAGGAATGGGACGGCGGACTTCGCGAACTGCCGAATGATGTTCTCGACCGGATGGCGGTCATGCTGGACCGGGAGGCGCGTGCGCAATCGCCGGAATTCTGGTGGCAGCGTGACGCCATTCTGGACGCGCTGTCGTCCGTGCGCGCCGCAGGAGGAAGCGCTTTCCCGGCGCCGGTTCCGCCGGGCGCCCCCGGATACGAGACCATGCCGCGCGCCGTCGATTTCGGGCTGCCGGACCGCGATTTGACCTATGTCGGCGTTGACCCTGACGGCGATCCGGTTTGGCGAGATGGCGACGGGCGCAACGTCGGGCCGTTCTCACGGGAGCCCTCCGGCGAGTTCGCCAACGGCCGCCCGCCACGCCCTCCTGCCGAGCCGAGATTTCCATTCAATCCGACCGCTCCGGGCGCAATCGTCCTGGCTGAGCCGCCGGGCGCGCTCGTTCCCTACGATCCGGCTCTCGCGCAAGCCGCGCGAGACGCGCTCCCGGCGCCGCAGCGCGACCATATCGAAGAGGTCGTTTCCTATATCCGCGACACACTTGCCGTCGATATGCGGCTCGGGCTCAACTTCAACATATCCGAACCACTGAGCGGTCTCCCTTTGACCCGCGCGACCGTGGCTCTCGGCATCGATACGATCCGCACCCTCAACGCGAACCGTGGCCCGATCCTCGAGGCCGCCCGAAACGGCGACCATCGAGCCTTGCTCGACCTCTTCTCGGAGGCCCTGGGCGTCGGCGCGCGCCTCGGCGAAGCAGTCCATGAGCCCCAGGTCGTGCGCTTCATCTTCGCCGACCTTTTCGGTTTGCGCGGAGCCGGCGTCAATTCGGCGTTCCAGTGGAAGGCTACAACGCTCGAGCGGTTCGCCGAACGGTCCTTCCTAGGGGAGCCCTCGCCCTTCAGGTTCACTCCGGAGACCGGCGCAAGCGCTATCGAGACGCCCGAGCCCGGCTTCGCGCAGGTGACCGGCCGCCTCTCCTGGAACGTCACTCCGGTGACGCCTCGCGAGGGAGAACCAGCGCTGGTCGACATTTTCGGCGCCAGCGTCGGGCCGATGTACCGGGTCGAGGTCGACACTCCCGTCGACAAGACCATGTTCGAACTCTATACGCCGCGCGTTTCGGTCGGGCCGGTCGAATTGCCGAGCGCCGAGTACCGGGAGGAACTTGCGAACGGCCTCGTCATTCCGGCGGGTGCGCTGGTTCCCGCCGAAATGGTGCAGATTTTCGATCGCGCGATCGACGACGGCCTGTTCCGGGTCCGATTCCAGACACCGTACCGCGCCGATGCGGATGGTCAGGCGGAAATCGCGGAAGATATCCTCCGCGGGCTCGACGGCGCTTCGTCGTTTCTGGACGAACTCGGCCCCCGAAACGTCGAGGCTGCGTATCTGCCCGCGCTTCGAGCGCGTCTTTCGGCCCCGCCCGGCCGAATTTCGGAGGGCTTTCGCACGATCGACGCAAATTTCCTTCCATTGGAGCATGTCGCGAACTGGATCGTTTCGCTGGCGACCAACGGAGAGGTTCGGCTCCCCTATGATCGCGCGGTCTCGGGCGAACTCGATCCGGCCGGCCGTTTCGCGCCGGACGCGCTGCACGGCTGGAGCGACAAGGTTCGCTTCAAGCTGAATGTCGGCCCCCAACTACGGCTCGGCGACATCTTGCGCGTCACGCCTGCGCTCTACTTTGTGAGGGACGCCAGATCAGGCATCGCGACCGGTCTCGTGCGCTCCAACGAGGAGGCCTCCCTGACTTTCGAAAACGCCGTTGGGGAGGAGCGCTCCGTCGCGGTGCCGACCTGGCTCGCCATGATGGTCGGAAGGCGCGTGGCGCCAGGACAGATCGAGGCGTTCCTGGGCGTCAACCCGTTGCCTGCCGGCGGCATCGTCGTTCCTCAGGGCGGGACCGCTTCGCTGCGCGAATATCTGATGCGGCAAAGGCGGGATAGCCCGTCGGACGAACGCGAGGCGATAGCGGAATTCATGTACGAGCACATGGGCGGCGCCATGCCGGCGATCGCCGACAACCGGTCGCTCGCCCCGGCGGTCAAGGATGAGCTGATCCGGTTGCTGCATGGCATCGCCGATCCCGCGCTTCCCGGCGAAGGCGCCGACAGACCCTGACGGCGAGACTGGTGAACGTTCGCGGCGGGCCTTGCTTCGTCCGTGCGCGACGGCTACGCCTCGCGCTCGCAGCGGGGATC
>REDO01000066.1 GCA_007693435.1 Salinarimonadaceae bacterium
GGTGATCTATTCGGGCCAGCTCATACGCGACGAGTGAACGCAAGGGCGTCACGGCGGGTCCCGCTTGCGGGCGGGCGCGCCATGCGCGAAGCTGCGCGCATGCTTCTGAACTTCTTCACAAACCTGCGCGCCGCGAAGGTGCCCGTCTCGCTGCGCGAGCACCTGTCGTTGCTGGAGGCCCTCGACGGCGGCCTCGTCGACGGGCGCGTAGACGACTTCTACTACCTCTCCCGCGCGATCCTCGTGAAGGACGAACGCAATCTTGACAGGTTCGACCGCGCCTTCGCCCAGACCTTCAATGGCGTCGTGAGCCTCGGCGAGGCGCTCGAACCCGCTGATATCCCCGAGGAATGGCTTCGCAAGATGGCCGAGCGGCATCTGAGCGAGGAGGAGAAACGCCAGATCGAGGCGATGGGCTGGGACAAGCTCTTCGAAACCCTGCGCGAGCGCCTGAAGGAGCAGAAGGAGCGCCATCAGGGCGGCTCGAAATGGATCGGCACGGCGGGTACCTCACCCTACGGCGCGCATGGATATAACCCCGAAGGCGTGCGCATCGGGCAGGCGGGCAACCGCAACTTCCGCGCCGTGAAGGTCTGGGACAGGCGGGAATACAGGGATTTCGACGACGAAGTGGAGCTGGGCGTGCGCAACATGCGCATCGCGCTGCGCCGTCTGCGCCGCTTCGCTCGCACCGGCGCGGCGGACGAGCTCGATCTCGACGGCACCATCCGGGGCACGGCGGAGAAGGGCTATCTCGACATCCGCATGCAACCGGAACGACGCAACGCGGTGAAGGTGCTGCTCTTTCTCGACGTCGGCGGTTCGATGGACTGGCACGTGGGGCGCGCCGAGGAGCTGTTCTCGGCGGCGCGGGCCGAGTTCAAGCATTTCGAGCACTTCTATTTCCACAACTGCCCCTATGAGGGCCTGTGGCGCGACAATCGCCGCCGTCACAGCCAGGTGACGCCGACGCTCGACGTGATCCGCACCTACGGCTCCGACTACCGGCTCGTCTTCGTCGGCGACGCTTCGATGAGCCCCACCGAGATCGTCATGCCCGGCGGCTCCGTCGATCACTGGAACGAAGAGGCGGGCGAGGTCTGGATGACTCGCCTCACGGATCACTTCCAGAAGGCCGTCTGGCTCAATCCCGTGCCCCAGGCGCATTGGCGCCACACACTCTCCATCGCCATGGTCGAGCGGCTGATGGAGGGGCGGATGTTCCCGCTGACGGTCGAAGGGCTCGACGCGGCGATGCGGGCGCTCACGCGCTAGAACCACCCTCCCCGCGCGGTCGCCGCGCGGCGAGCCGCTCGAGCCTTCGACGCGCGTCCTCGCCGTCCAGAAAATCCGCCGGCAGCCGGCGGCGCCAGTTCGGATGCCCCTCGGTCACGCCTGGCAGATTGGGCTGCTCGTCGAGCCCGGCGATGTCCTCGACGGGAACCAGCGCAAGCGCGCAGGCGCTCTCGGCGACATAGGCGATCCCGGCATCGACCGCGCGCCCGGGCTGCGACGGATCGGGCGCTTCTCCCGACGCCGCGCCGCAGGCGATCGCCGCGTCCCAGAACCTGCCGCGATCATGGGAGCGCCCCTCGCGCGCCCGGCTCGCGTCGTCGGCGCCGGGATAGAGCGCGAGCTTTTCGCGCCAGTCGAGATCGCGCCCGCGCCACCAGCCGGCGAATGTCGGGAGGTCATGCGTCGTCGTGAGAGCGGCGGCGTCCCGATCGTAATGCGCCGGCGCCCGGAAGCCGCCGTCATGCCCACGCTCGAAATAGAGCACGCGCATGCCCATGACGCCCGCCCCGTTCAAAATCTCGCGGAAGCCATCCGGCACGGTGCCGAGATCCTCGCCGATGACGATCGCGCGGTTGCGCCAGGATTCGAGCGCGACGAGGCGCAGCATGTCGGTCAGCGGGTAGCTCAGATAAACGCCATCCGTCGAGGACCTGCCCCACGGCACGAGCCAGAGCCGCGATAGGCCCATGACGTGATCGATGCGCACCCCGCCGACGCTGCGCATCGACGCGCGCAACGTCTCGATGAAAGGCGCGTAGCTCTGCGTCGCGAGCGATCGGGGGGAGAAGGTCGTGAGCCCCCAGTCCTGACCGAGCGGTCCGAGAAGGTCGGGCGGCGCGCCGATACTGACCCCTTGCAGGAGATCGCCCGGCCGGCTCCACGCATGACTTCCGCCCGCATCCATTCCCACCGCCATGTCGGCGACGATCCCGATCGCCATGCCCGCCGCCTGCGCACGCATCTGCGCCGCCTCCAGCGAGCGCTCGGTGAGCCATTGCAGGAATGCGTGGCATGCGATCTCTTCGCTGTGCTCGGCGCGAAAGGCCCTGACCGCGTCCGAGCGCGGATCGCGATAACTTCCCGGCCAGCCCTGCCAGCCGCGCAGGCCGAGGCTCGGCGCGAAATGCGCCTGCAGAGCCTCGTAGGTCGCGTGATCCTCGAGCAGACCCCCTCGTTCCGTGCGCCAGCGCGCGAAATCGGCGCGCGCGCCCTCCGGCCCCTTGCTTGCGAAGCGCGCATACAATCGACGCAGCCCGGCGAGCTTGCGCGCGCCCTCGCGGCTCCAGTCGATCAGCGGATCGCCGGGCTCGGGATCGTCGGCGACGTCTGAGAAATCATCCGCGAAGACGGAGTGGGGGTCGGCGTAGAGCGGGTTCAGGAACAGCCTTGTCGAGGGGGCGTAGGGGCTCGCGCTGCCGGGATCGGCGGCGTAGAGCGCATGGGTCGGGCTTATCGCGAGAGCGTCGGCGCCGGCGCGCCCGAGCTTCCCGGCGCAATCGGCGAGAGCGCCGAGATCGCCGAACGACGCTCCGCGCCTCGGCGGCAGGCTGTAGAGCTGGGCCGCGATCCCCCATGCGTCCCGCTCCCCGATGGCGTCGCGCAGGCCGAAGGCGCGCGGCGGGGCGATCGCAAGCGTGATCTCGCGCCCGGCCGCCTCGACACGATGGTAACCGGACTCGATGATAGCGGGCAGAAAGACGTCATCTCCACTCGCGAACAGGCGCACGTCGAAGCGGTCGCCGGATTCGAGCTGAACGCGCGCAGACCCTCCCGCCGAAACACCCGGGGACATCCGCACTGGCGCGCCCGTGACGCCCGTCACGAGCCCGGCCTGCGCCGGGCCGCCTTGGTCCTCGCCGATCGCCGCGAGCGCCGCGCGCAGCGTCTCGTCGCCGACCTCGCGACCGTTCCCGAAAGCGTCCGTCCACACGAGGCTGAGGCCGGCGGCGGCGGCGCGCGCGCGAATATCGTCCATGGTCGTCAATCCACGAGGATTTCGGCCGCGAGCAGCGCCGCGCCGTGGGCGTCGAGGGTGAACGAGCCCCCTGCGACCGGGCCTTCTTCGCGCTCGGGACAGGCGCTGTCGACAAGCAGGCGCCAATTCGCTTCCGGCGGCGGCAGGTGGAAATCGACGGACAAGGATGACGCATTGGCGAGGAATAGGATCATCGTGACGGCGCCGTCCTCGCCCTTCGACGCACGCCTCATCGCCAGCGCGAAATGACCGTGATCGTTCCAGTGGTCCGGCGTGGGGGTCGCGCCCGTCTCGTCGAACCACTCGACGTCTCGAACCCCCGGGGCGACCTCCGCGCCGTGTAGGAAGCGCGAATACCGCAGCAGCGGATGCTCCAGCCGCAGGCGCGCGAGCCGCGCGACGAATTCCGCGAGCGCGCGTCCCTCCGGCGCGTCCGCCTGCGCCCAATCGAGCCAGGAGATTTCGTTGTCCTGCGCATAGGCGTTGTTGTTTCCCGATTGGCTGCGCCCGAATTCGTCGCCGGCGAGCAGCATCGGCGTCCCCAGCGCGGAGAACACCGTCGTCAGCATGGCGCGCGCGACCCGTCCACGCGTCTCCCTGATCGCGGGATCGTCGGTCGGCCCCTCGACGCCCCAGTTGCGCGAATAGTTCGCGGCGTGGCCGTCGCGATTGCCCTCCCCGTTCGCCTCGTTGTGGCGTCGCTCGTATGAGACCGCGTCGGCGAGCGTGTAGCCGTCATGCGAGGCGACATAGTTCACCGAAGCCCAGGGCCTCCGGCCGCGATGATCGAACAGGTCCGCCGAACCGGCGAGCCGCGCGGCGAGATCGCGCCTCGCGCCCTCGTCCCCGCGCCAGTAGCGCCGCACGCCGTCGCGAAAGCGGTCGTTCCATTCGGCGAAGCCCGGAGGGTGCCGGCCGAGCTGATAGCCGCCCGGACCGATGTCCCAGGGCTCGGCGATGAGCTTCGTGCGGGCGAGGACGGGATCCTGCCGCAGCGCGTCGAAGAAGCCTGCGCCCGGATCGAAACCGTGCGTCTCCCGGCCGAGCGTCACGGAGAGATCGAAGCGGAACCCGTCGACCCTGTAGGACGTCGCCCAGTGCCGCAGGCTGTCCATGATCATCCGGATCACGTGCGGGTTCGACGCGTCGACCGTATTGCCGGTGCCGGTGTCGTTGACGCAATGGCGGCGATTATCCGCCTGCAGCCGATAGTAGCCGGCATGGTCGAGCCCGCGCCAGCAGAGCGTCGGCCCGCGCTCGCCCCCCTCGCAGGTGTGGTTGTAGACCATGTCGAGGATCACCTCGATCCCCGCCGCGTGCAGCCTGCGGATCGCAACGCGCAACTCGTCGCCGTTGCCGGGCCGCGCCATGTAACGCGGCTCCGGCGCAAAATAGGAGAGCGTGTTGTATCCCCAGTAATTCACGAGGCCCTTCTCGTGCAGGAAACGGTCCTGGAGGATCGCGTGGATCGGCAGGAGCTGGAGCGCGGTGACGCCCAGGCTCTTCAGATGGTCGATCAGGGCCGGGTGGCCGAGCGCCGCGAACGTCCCGCGCAAGGGCGCCGGAACCTCCGACATCAGGCGCGTGAGGCCCTTGGCGTGAGCCTCGTAGATCACCGTTTGATCCCACGGCGTCGCCGGAGCGCGGTCGTCGCCCCAGTCGAAGGCGTCGGCGACGACGACGGATTTCGGCGCGGCGGGTGCGCTGTCGCGGCGATCGAAGGAAAGATCGCCCCGCGACGAATGCACCCGGTAGCCATGCAGCGCGTCGGTCCAGCGCGCTTGCCCGAGAATGCGCTTCGCGTATGGATCGAGCAGCAGCTTGTGCGCGTTGAAGCGATGCCCGCGCTCGGGAGCGTAGGCGCCGTGCGCCCGAAAGCCGTAGACGAGCCCCGGCCCGGCCTGCGGCAGATAGCCGTGCCAGATCTCGTCGGTGTGCTCCGGCAGCGCGTAGCGCGCGATCTCGCGCTTGCCGGCGGGATCGAAGACGCAGAGATCGATGGCGGTCGCATGCGCCGAATAGACGGCGAAATTGACGCCCAATCCGTCGGGCGTCGCCCCCAGCGGGTATGGCGCTCCGGCTTCGAGCCGATCGGGAAGCGCGAAATTCGCAGGCTCAGACATCCGGGGCCCAAAGCGTCGTCGAGAGGGGCGGCGCCGTCAGCCGCAGGGAGAACGGGCGTCCGTGCATGGTTTCGGCGAAAGCCTCCCGCCGCTCCTCGCCGCCGGCGCCGGACCCGCCATAGCCGGGCGCGTCGGTGTCGAGGATGCGCCGCCAGATCCCGCCGACCGGCGCGCCGACGACATAGTCCTCTCGCGTAACCGGGGTCATGTTCATGACGCACAGGATGGGCCGGCCCTTTGCGGCGCGGCGCAGGAAGACGAAGACGCTTGCGCCCCGATCGTCGAGGACGACCCATTCGAAGCCGGAAGGATCGGCGTCGGAAGCGTGCAGCGCGGGCTCGGAAGCGTAGATTCGGTTGAGATCGCGAACGAGCGCCTGGACGCCCGAATGCGCCGGATCGCGCAGGAGATCCCAATCGACCTCCCCGTCATGGTTCCATTCCCGCCCCTCGCCGATCTCGCAGCCCATGAAGAGCAGCTTCTTGCCGGGATGGCTCCACATGAAGCCGAGATAGGCGCGCAGGTTCGCGAGCCGTCGCCAGACGTCGCCGGGCGCCTTGTTCGCCAGCGAGCCTTTCCCGTGCACCACCTCGTCATGCGAAATCGGCAGGACGAAACGCTCCGAGAAGGCGTAGACCGTGCCGAAAGTTATCTCGTTATGATGGTGCGAGCGGTGCAGCGGATCGCGGCCGAGATATTGCAGCGTGTCGTGCATCCAGCCCATGTTCCATTTGTAGGAAAAGCCCAGGCCGCCTTCGGAGACGGGCGCCGTGACGCCGGGCCATGCGGTCGATTCCTCCGCGATGACGATCGCGCCCGGGACGCGATCAGCAACGACCCCGTTCAGCCGGCGCAGGAACGCCACGGATTCCAGGTTCTCGCGCCCGCCATGCACATTGGGCGTCCATTCGCCGTGCTTGCGGCTGTAATCGCGGTAGAGCATCGACGCGACTGCATCGACGCGCAGCCCGTCGATATGGAAGCGCTCGAGCCAGTGCAGCGCGCTCGCGATCAGGAACCCGCCGACCTCGCGACGGCCCAGATTGTAGATCAGCGTGTTCCAGTCCGGGTGGAAGCCCTCTCGCGGGTCCTGATGCTCATACAGAGCGCTTCCGTCGAACCGCGCCAGCCCGTGGGCGTCGCTCGGGAAGTGGGCCGGCACCCAGTCGACGATCACGCCGATGCCCGCGCGATGCGCCGCATCGACGAAGCGCGCGAAGCCTTCAGGCGATCCGTAGCGCGCGCTCGGCGCGAACAGCCCGAGCGGCTGGTAGCCCCATGAGCCGCCGAAGGGGTGCTCCGCGAGCGGCAGGAATTCGACATGCGTGAAGCCGAGGCCGGCGACATAGGGAATAAGCCGGGCGGCCAGCGCGTCCCAGTCGAGGACGCCGCGAGGATCGGTTTCGGGCCGCAGCCAGGACGCCGCGTGAACCTCGTAGATCGCCATCGGCGCGTCGGGACGCTGGCGCGCGGCGCGCTCGGCCATCCATTCGTCGTCACCCCATTCGAATTCGAAGGCAGGCGCGACGACCGAGGAGGTGGCCGGCGGCGCCTCCGTACGGCGCGCCAAGGGATCGGCCTTGAGCGGAAGCAGCGTCCCGTCCGGGCCGACGATCTCGAATTTGTAGCGCTCGCCGGCTCCGAGACGAGGCACGAACAGTTCCCAGACGCCCGCCTCGAGGCGCAGGCGCATGGGATGGCGCCGGCCGTCCCATGAATTGAAATCGCCGACTACGGAGACGCGGCGCGCATTCGGCGCCCAGACGGCGAACACGACACCCTCGATCCCGTCGATCGTCGCCGGATTCGCCCCGAGCCTTTCGGCGAGGCGCCAGTGCTCGCCGGCGGCGAACAGGCGCAGGTCATCCGCGTCGAGGACGAGCCCGAAAGCGTAAGGATCCTCCGCCTCGTGGACGCCGCCCGGCCACGTCGCGCGCAGACGGTAGCGCGGCGATGCGGGCGCAGGACCGACGAACAGCCCCGGCGCGACCGGTTCAAGCGTTCCGGCAAGCGCGCCGCCCTCCCGCTCGACGACCTCGACGCGCTCCGCTCCAGGCATGAAGGCGCGGATCACGCGCCCCTGCGGCGTATCGTGGAGCCCCAGAAATGCGAAGGGGTCGGTGAGGCGCCCTGCGAGCGCGTCCGCCGTAGCCGCTTCGAACCCGCCGTTGCCGCGCCCGGTCATCCGCCCTCCCCGTCCCCGCCGACGAGGCGGCGCACGATTTCGGCGAAGCCCTGCACGGGCACATCGAGCCATCCGGGCCGGTTCGCGGCCTCGTAGCGCACCTCGTAGGCGGCCTTCTCCAGGATAAGGAGATCGAGCAGCCCCGGATCGCCGAACGGCTCGGGCGCGCTCTCGCCATAGGCCTGGAGGAAAGCTCCTTCAGATTGGGCGTGGAAGAGCTCACGCAGCCGCGCGATCCGCATCTCGGCCGCAGGCCCCCAGGGCGCATGCCGCCCTCGCGCCACCGTGGCCGCTGCGTAGTCGAAGGAGCGCACCATTCCCGCGACGTCGCGCAACGGCGTCGCCTTGGCGCGGCGCTGATCGAGCGGCTTGGACGGCTCGCCCTCGAAGTCGATGAAACGGATGTCGGAACCCGCGACGAGCGTTTGCCCGAGATGGAGATCGCCGTGGATGCGCGTGAGACGACGACCGACGAGGCCCTCGGATTCTCGCGCGATGAACTCCGTCAGGGGGTCGCGCAACTGCAGGATGGATGAAGCCTCGTCGGCGAGCCCCATTGGCGCCCAGTCACGCCCCTCGATGATCGCGAGAGCGCCTTCGACCTCGGCCGCCACCTTGTCCCGCAAGGCCTGCGCATCGCTCTTCGTGGCGGTCTCTGGCGCGAAGCCGGGATCCGCCGAAGCATCGACGCTCGCCAAAGCGCTGTGCATTTCCGCGAGGCGCCAGCCGATCGCGCTCGCAAAAAGCGCGTAGGCGTCGAAAAGCCCCTCGGCCGCCTCCGCCTCATCGTCAGGCATGCTCGCCAGTTCGTCGATGCTGCGCTCAAGATACCGCAGCGTCCATTCCCAACCGTCTCCCTGATTGGAGACGTAGCCCTGCGAGATGGCAAGTGTCGTCGGCTCTCCGTCGGGTCCGACGCGCCGCACCTCGCCGAGCAGCGGCGGCGATCCGTCGAAGCCCGCGCGGGTCAGGAAGCGGCACATCTCAGCTTCGGGATGCACGCCGGTCGTCAGTCGGCGCAACAGCTTGACGACGGCGCTGCGCCCGACGATCGCAGTCGAATTGCTCTGCTCCGTCGTCAGCCACTCGACTTCCGGGTCCTCGGGCATGTTGATGCCGGCCAGGACGTCGGTCGGTTCGCAGACGATCTCGCCGCCCTCGAAAGGCCGACGCGTGCCCTTGCGAAGCTCGTCGAGGATCGCGCGCGTGAAGGCCGGCGTCGCGAAGCCGTCGGTCAGATGGCCGACGCGCCTGCCCTGCCGGACCCGCGCGAGCGCGAGCTGCGGCGCGAAGGGCGGCGACGGCTCGTCGTCCCAGGAGACGGCGAGCGGCAGCGCATAGCGTTCGGTCCCTGCGGCGGTCTCGACATCGACGAAGGCCACGAGCGATTCGCCCGCGCCGTCCGGCAACGCGAAGGCGGATTCGATGCGCGTCGAGGCGACGTCGGCGTCCTTGCCCTGGAACCAGCGGCGATGCGCCAGATAGCCCGGCAGGACGTCGCGCTCCAGCGTCTCGCGAGAGCGCTCGCGCTCGCCGCGCGCCAGAACGTCGGCGACGCCGTGACGCAGGACGAAAGTCACCTGCTCGGCGTCGAGCCCCGACGTCGCCGTGCTCCAGCCGGGCGGCTCGACATTGGCGCTGAGCGCGAACCAGTAGAAGCCGTAGGGCGGCAGCGTGAGCAGGTAGGGCAGTTGTCCGATCCCGGGGAACGCCGCGCCGCCTGACATCTCGACGGGCGTGCAGCCTGCGAATTCCGTGAGATTGAGTTCGACCGCCTGCGCCTGCCGCGAGAGGTTCGCGACGCAGAGTATGCGCTCGTCTTCGTGCTCGCGCAGATAGGCGAGCACCTTGCGGTTGGCCGGACGCAGGAAGCGGATCGTACCGCGGCCGAAGGCGCTGTGCCGGCCCCGTACGGCGAGCTTGCGCCGCATCCAGTTGAGGAGCGAATTCGGGTCGCGCTGCTGGGATTCGACGTTCACCCGGTCGTAACCGTAGAGCGGGTCCATCAGCACGGGCAGCGCAAGGCGCGCGGGGTCGGCCCTCGAGAAGCCGCCGTTGCGGTCGCTGGACCATTGCATGGGCGTGCGCACGCCGTCGCGGTCGCCGAGATAGATGTTGTCGCCCATGCCGATCTCGTCGCCGTAATAGATCACCGGCGTTCCGGGCATGGAGAAGAGCAGCGCGTTCATCAATTCGATGCGCCTGCGGTCGCGCTCCATCAGGGGCGCCAGCCGGCGGCGGATGCCGAGATTGATGCGCGCGCGCTTGTCGGCGGCGTAGGTGTTCCAGAGGTAATCCCGCTCCTTGTCGGTCACCATTTCGAGCGTCAGCTCGTCGTGGTTGCGCAGGAAGATCGCCCATTGGCACGTATCCGGGATTTCCGGCGTCTGCCGCATGATGTCGGTGATCGGATAGCGGTCCTCCTGCGCGATCGCCATGTACATGCGCGGCATCAGCGGAAAGTGGAACGCCATGTGGCATTCGTCGCCGTCGCCAAAATAATCCTGCGTATCCTCCGGCCACTGGTTCGCTTCGGCGAGCAGCAGGCGATCCGGATAGAGCCGGTCCACCTCGGCGCGGATCTGCTTGAGGATGTCGTGCGTCTCGGGAAGATTCTCGTTGTTCGTCCCCTCGCGCTCGACGAGATAGGGCACGGCGTCGAGGCGCAGACCGTCGACTCCCATGTCGAGCCAGTACCGCATAACCGAGAGCACTTCCTTCAGCACGCGCGGATTGTCGAAGTTGAGATCCGGCTGGTGGCTGTAGAAGCGGTGCCAGTAATAGGCCTGCGCCTCCTCGTCCCAGGACCAGTTCGATTTCTCGGTGTCGAGGAAGATGATGCGCGTTCCGGAATAACGCTTGTCGGTGTCCGACCAGACGTAGAAGTCGCGCGCTGCAGAGCCGGGCTTCGCCTTGCGCGCCTTCTGGAACCAGGGATGCTGGTCGGAGGTGTGGTTGATGACGAGCTCGGTGATGACGCGGATGCCCCGCGCATGCGCCGCCTCGACGAAACGCTTGAAGTCCGCGATCCGCCCGTATTCCGGATGGACGCCACGGTAATCGGCGATGTCGTAGCCGTCGTCGCGGCGCGGCGATGGATAGAACGGCAGCAGCCAGATGCAGTTGACGCCGAGCTCCGCAACGTAGTCGAGCTTCGCGAGAAGCCCGGCGAGATCGCCCACGCCGTCGTCGTTCGCGTCGAAGAACGACTTCACGTGAAGCTGGTAGATGACGGCGTCCTTGTACCAGAGCGGGTCCTCGACAAGGTTCGTCTGCTTCCTGCGCGACACGTCAGCTTCTCCTATTCGGTCGGATGCGCCAGATGGCGAAGGGGCGCTCGGCGGGATCGAGACGGATGCGCTGGATCTTGCCCCGCCACAAGAAGGCGCTCTGAGTGAACAGGTCGTCGACCTCGACGGCGCCGTCATCGGGCAACCCGAACTCCCAGAGCGGAACCTCGATATCGGCCTCCTGCGCGTGATGCGGATCGAGGTTGACCGCGACGAGGATCGTCTCGTCTCCGTCCGGCGAGGGCTTGCCGTAATAAAGGATATTGTCGTTGAAGGCGTTGTGGAAACGCACGTTCAGATGTGTCTGCAGCGCCGGGTTGGCCTTGCGGATCCGGTTCAGGCGCGTGATCTCGTCGACGATGTCGCCCGAGGCTCGCTCGGGGCGCGGCCTGATCTCGTATTTCTCCGAATCCTTGTATTCCTCCTTGCCGGGTAACGGTTCGGCTTCGAGCAGCTCGAAGCCCGAATAGACGCCCCAGAGCCCCGAAAGCGTCGCCGCGAGACAGGCGCGCACGAGAAAGCCCGGCCGCCCGGAACGCTGGAGGTAGAACGGATTGATGTCGGGCGTGTTGACGAAGAAATGCGGCCGGAAAAACTCCTTTGGCGCGGTCGTGGTCAATTCCTCCAGATAGGTTTGCAGCTCCGCCTTCTCGTTACGCCAGGTGAAGTATGTATAGCTCTGCGAGAAACCGATCTTGGCGAGCCGGTACATCATCCGGGGCTTGGTGAAGGCCTCCGACAGGAAGATCACGTCCGGATCGCGCGCGCGCACCTCCGCGATCATCCATTCCCAGAACGGCAGCGGCTTGGTGTGGGGATTATCGACGCGGAATATCTTCACCCCCTCCCCGACCCAAAACAGCACCACGTCGCGCAGCGCGATCCAGAGGTCGGGCACGGCCCCGGTCGCGTAGAAATCGACGTTGACGATATCCTGGTATTTCTTGGGCGGGTTCTCGGCGTATTTGATCGAGCCGTCGGGGCGCCAGTCGAACCAGTCCGGCCGATCCTTCAGCCAGGGATGATCCGGCGCGCACTGGATGGCGAAATCGAGCGCGAGTTCGATCTCGTGCGCCATGGCCGCGTCGCGCAAGGCCCGGAAATCCTCGATGGTCCCGAGTTCCGGATGCAGCGCGTCGTGGCCCCCTTCCTTGGCGCCGATCGCGTAGGGCGAGCCGACATCGTCGGGGCCGGGCGTGAGCGTGTTGTTGCGGCCCTTGCGGTTCTTCTCGCCGATCGGATGGATCGGCGGAAAATAAAGCACGTCGAAACCCATGTCGCGGATATGCGGGAGTCTTGCGATCACGTCGCGGAACGTGCCGTGGCGGCGCGGATCATCTGTCTGCGAGCGCGGGAAGAGCTCGTACCAGCTCGCGAACGCCGCCTGCGGCCGTTCGACCTCGACGGGCTGGACGACGCTTTGCGCGACGAAGGGGCGCGGATCGGCTTCCTGCATGAGGGCGCGCGCATCGGCGCCGGCGAGGATTTCGACGCAGCCGGGCGCGTCGGCCGCGTCGAACGCCTTGAGGAGCGCGCCGAGACGCCGGCGAAGATCGCGCTTCGAGCGGCCATGCGCCGCTTCGATCATCAACCGCCCCTCAGCGAGATCGACCGGCGTCAGCACGCCGGCCTCGTGTTTGCGGCCGATGTCGCGAACATAGCCCCCGTACTGGTCGATCCAAGCCTGAGCGAAGTACTCATGGCGCCCCATACGTTCGGGCCTGATCGTCGCTGCGAAACGGTCGGGTTCCATCGGCTGCATGCGCGCTCGCCGCCATTCCTTCTCGTCGATGGCGCGCCAGCACAGCTCCAGCGCCAGCATCTCATGGCCGTCGCAAAAGGCGTCGACCGTGACGGCGATCGACTCGCCGACGACCCGGCGCACCGCGTGGCGCCCGCCGTCGATGCAGGGGGAGAGCGCCTCGACGACGATGCGCGGAGCCTGCGCCGCCGCCCGCGCGGCGACTGCCCCGCCGGGCTTCGGAGCAGCGACTGGCGGCGCATGACGCGCCTGCGCCAGAACCACGGCGCCGGGAGGGATATCGACGGCGCCGTCGAGAATTTCTTCCTCGCGCCCTTCACGCAGGGTGAACGGCCCGAACACGCCGCCGATCCGGGGGCGCAAAGCCGCGAGATCAACGCGGGCGGATTCGGCCAGGTCGGGATTGAACAGCGCGAGCAGGACGTCCTGCGCGACGCGCGCATCGACCGGAGCGCGAGAAACTGCGCTGATTGGCGCGCCCGGAGACGTCAGGGAGCGCAGAAGGGCTGGCTCGCGAAGCGCGGACGTCGCGGCGATCCGCGCATTCGCCCGACGGATCGCCTCGGCGATGGCCGGGTCCGCGCCAGGAGCGTCCGAAAACTCGCCATTGACTGCGCGAGCGTCGAACGGCCGTTTCTCCGCCGCCTCGAAGCCCTGCGGAACGAGTAAGCCGCAGCCGAGCGCGGCGGCCGCGTCGATCGCCCGTTCGCTGGCCCTCACAACGTGGCGGGCGTCGCCGACGCGTTCGGCGAGCCGCGTCGCGAAGGGCGCCTCCGGCATCGTCATCACCGGCGCAACGGCCGCGAGCGCCGCATGCTCCTCGACGAGCCAGCTCGCCCGGTAATCCCACCACGGCAGCGAAGAAAGCGCGTAGTCGAACCCGCAACCGGCGAGCGCGGCGAATTCATCGTGCGCAACGCCCGTCAGATCGGCGACGAACATCGTCTCCGGCTCGCGAGCGCGCGCCTCGTCGATGATCCAGCGCCAAAGCGGAGCCTCGTTCGCAGACGGCCGCAAGGCCCGAAATCCGGCGACGCCGCGCGCTGCGAAATCGGCGAGCCTGGGCGCAAGGAAAGCGCGCAGGCGTTCGAGGGAGCGTTCGTCGGGCCGCACCCAGGCCGCTCCGGTCATGCCGGCCTGCGCGCGCGGATCGAGCGGTCCCTCGGCCGGCTCGGGACGCACGGTGAAGGCGGACGGTTCTTGCGCGACGAAGGGATGATCGAGCGCGAAACGGCGCGGAGCGAGATCGAGCATCAGCGCAAGGCTGCGCTTCCCCGCCTCTTCGACGAGCCGCGACACGAGCGCGCCCAGATCGTCGCCAGCGGCGAGCCCGGGATGCGGGCGATCATGATCAGCAGGAAAGAATACGTCGCCGGCCTTTCCCGGCGTCCAGAGAGGCGAAAGCAGAACTTTGGCAAAACCCAGGTCGCGGGCCTGATCGAAGATCGCGGGCAATCGATCGGCCGCGCCGATTGCGGCGTGATGAACGTAATAGACGCGGGCGCCCCGCGTTGCTCGGCCTGTTTTCATGACTCCTCTTCTCGGCGCGTCCCAGCTGCGGGGAAAGCCGGGCTTTAGCACCGATCGTCACCTCGACAGCCGATCGCGGCGCGGCGCTCTACCTGAGCGGACGAGGCGGACTGTCGAACGTTCCCGAATTCACGCAATACGCGGACCCGGAAGCGAATCCTAAGTGATTCCAGCACATCCGCCACCGGATTCAAAGCGGGGTTGGTCGCCTTCTTCGATCTCCGGGATATTCATCGATCCACGGGAGGCGATCTCTTGCGTCGAACGTATCGTTCGTTTAAACGAACGCAAGTAGCCCAAACTCGAATAGCCCCAACCGAAGACTGCAATCCGGAGCACCGGCGCATGACCGAAAATCGCCGCACACCATTCGAGACCGACGCCGATCGTCCGCTCAACCCTGAAACGCTCGCGGTTCACGCGGGCGGATCGCGCTCGCCCTTCGGCGAAACGAGCGAGGCCCTGTATC
This sequence comes from Salinarimonadaceae bacterium, assembly GCA_007693435.1. GTDB lineage: Bacteria > Pseudomonadota > Alphaproteobacteria > Rhizobiales > Beijerinckiaceae > Saliniramus. The sequence goes on from REDO01000066.1 coordinate 14,631, forward strand.
TGACGCAGAGCTTCGTCTATCCCGACATGGAAGCCGCCGAGGCGCGCTTCAAGGGAACGGACGGCGGCGGATACATCTACTCGCGCTTCGGCAATCCCACGATCACCATGTTCGAGGAGCGCATGGCGACGCTCGAAGGAGCGGAGGCCGCCAAAGCCACAGCGACGGGCATGGCGGCCGTCACGGGGGCGCTGCTCGCCTATCTGAAAGCCGGCGACCACGTGATCTCTTCGCGTGTCCTGTTCGGTTCGTGCAGTTACGTGCTCGGTGAGATGCTGCCCAAGTTCGGGATCGAGACGACCTTCGTGGACGGGCGCGATCCGGAGGAATGGCGAAAGGCGCTGCGCCCGAACACGCGGCTGTTCTTCCTGGAGAGCCCGGCCAACCCCACGACCGAACTCATCGACATAACAGCGACCGCCGCCATCGCGCATGAGGCGGGCGCGGTTCTCGTCGTCGACAACGCGCTCGGCACGCCGCTGATCCAAAACCCGCTGAGTCTGGGCGCGGACGTCGTGTGCTATTCGGCGACGAAGCACATCGACGGTCAGGGTCGATGTCTGGGCGGGATCATTCTCGCCTCGGACGAATTCATCGAGACCCATATCAAGACCTTCCTGCGCCATACGGGCCCGGCGCTTTCGCCGTTCAACGCCTGGGTGCTCCTGAAGGGTCTCGAGACCATGCCGCTGCGCATCGAGCGGCAGGCGCGCACGGCCCGCGCGCTCGCAGACGCTCTGAGAGGCGCGCCGGGCGTGACGAAGGTTCTCTATCCGGGCCTGCCGGACAATCCGCAGGCGGAAATCGCCAAGCGTCAGATGAAGAGCGGCGGCACCGTCCTCGCCTTCGAACTCGCCGGCGGCAAGGAGGCCGCGTTCCGCTTCGGGAAGGCGTTGCGCCTGGTGAAGATCTCGAACAATTTCGGCGACGCCAAGAGCCTGATCACCCATCCCGCGACGACGACGCACGAACGCTTCAAGCCGGAGGAACGCGCCATCCTCGGCATCGGCGACGGGCTCGTGCGCCTGTCGGTCGGACTGGAGCACCCGGACGATCTCATCGCGGACGTGTTGAACGCGGCAAAGGCGGCGGGTTGAGGGCGCTGGAGGCCTCGCCCGGAGTTCGCATCTGTCACAATATCAATAGGTTGTAGGTGCCACAAAATCACTTGCTCTTGCGGAGCAAATTTTTGAATGGCACACTGTGTCTCTCTTAGTAAGATTACGTTCCACGAATAGAATCGTGAAATTTTATCAGCGGGAGATAAAAATGGCAAAGCATCTTGTCATCGCTGTCGATTGGTATGGCCCTTACGCATCGATAAGCGAAGCAAATTCTGCATTGCAAGATTTCGAAAAAGATGGTCTTTATCTAGCGTTAGGAAAAAGCTCGAACCAGACTGTTAATCGACCACAGTATGTTGGTATTTCGACGGGGATTCAGAACAGATTAACTTCCGGGCATCACACACTCAGCAAAATCTCTGACAAAACTATCTGGCTTGGGGAGGTCGGCACTGCCCGGCCATCTGGCCCCGCTCTTAAAAAAACTCCCGTCACTCTTGACTATGCCGAGTGGCTTTTGGCGTATTTTCTACAACTTCCACTGAATAGCAGAAAGACCAAGAATATCCCTGATGTTGCCGTAACGCTGCTCAATCGCTGGTGGAAGAAAGACTACACAACTCCTTGGATACGTCGAGCTCACCCTGAATGGCCCGATCTGATCGACTATCTTGGGCACGCTTATCCGGCTAAAGTGGTCTGGTTTGGAAGACGAATGTTGAAGATCAAACCGCCCTTCATTGATTCGCTCGCAGTTGCCGCACAGTGAAAACGAGTTCATGAGAACGTCTAAAGCACCCGTGGAATTCTTTTCTTAAGCAAGTGGTTATATTTTCTGGAAGCTCTGGGTCGTTGCAATCAAACGACAGAGCACTCCATGTGTTTCTATAAAAGTCGGCCGTACGTATTGGGATCGACCTTTTTTAGGTATCCAAGGCGCTAAGTCCGCAAGAAAATGCTAGATAATGCTAGGTGGAATCAATTCCCAATTTTGCAATTTTCGTCATTGAGAACCAAAATTGTATACAAACTGGTGCAGCTTCAGTTTTAGTTCGTAAAACGGCAACCGCATCAAAAGCTTTGCTGGCGTCAGGATGGCGTGCGAACTGGTTCTCAGTCATGCCGAGTTTTAGGCGCGTAATCCGGCCGGAAGAATGGAGGCCTCGCCCGGAATCGAACCGGGGTGACGGGATTTGCAGTCCCGCGCGTA
>REDO01000191.1 GCA_007693435.1 Salinarimonadaceae bacterium
ACGCTCCTCGTTCATCGCGGCGTCGCTCGAAGCGAAGCAGAAGGCGTGGATCTCGAGTTCGCTTCCGCCGATCCGGCGCATCGCCGCGACGATCGAGGAGGAATCGATCCCGCCCGACAGGGCCGCGCCGACCGGAACGTCGCTGCGCAGATGCAGCGCGACGTTCGCCAGAAACGCCTCGCGCAGTGCCTCGGCGGCGTCCGCAAGGCCGAGCCCGCGTTCCGTTCGCGCGCGCAGGCGCCAGTAGACGCGCTCGGTCGTCGCGAGATCGTCATCGAGCGACACGGTGACGACGCTCGCCGGGCGGACGGCGTTGATCGAAGCGACCATCGTGCGGCCGTCGCGGTCGCTCGCGCCGGTGGAAAGATAGGCGGCGAGGCTTTTGGCGCAGACGCGGCGCTCGATGTCCGGCAGGGCGAGGATTGCGGGAATTTCCGAGGCGAAGACGAGTTCGCCCCGGCGCGTGCGCGCGAGATAGAGCGGTTTGATGCCGAAGGGGTCGCGCGCCAGATAGACCCGCCGCTTGCGCAGGTCGAGAATCGCGAAGGCGAACATGCCGTTGAAGCGCGTCAGGCAGGATTCGCCCCAGCGCGCCCAGGCTTCCAGCACCACCTCGGTGTCCGAACGCGTGCGGAAGGCGACGCCCTCCTTCTCGAGGTCGGCGCGGATTTCGAGGTAATTGTAGACTTCGCCGTTGTAGGTGATCGCGAAACGCCCGTCGGCGCTGAGCATCGGCTGGGCGCCGGTCTCGCCGATGTCGATGATGGCGAGACGGCGGTGGGCGAAGCCGACTTTCGAGGGCTCCAGAGCGTCGGGCGAGACCGCGATGCGCGCCTCGCCGCCCGGACGCCATCCGAGAAAGCCGAAGCCGTCCGGCCCCCGATGCGCGAGCGCGCGATCCAGAATCGACAGTTCCTGCGCGAGATCGCGCGCCCCGGTTTTCGTGATGACGCCGGCTATTCCGCACATGGCTCAGGATTCCCCGTTCGGCGCCACGGACGGGCGTCCCGCCCCTGCGGGCAACAGGGCGAGGAACGGCGCGAATCGTCCCCCGGACCATCCTGCGAGGCAAAGCGCGGCCGTGGCGACGAGGCCGGCCGCGACGATCGCGGCGAGCGAATCATAAAGGACGAGGGTCGCGGTCGCGAAACCCGCCATCGTGTAGAGGAGCAGTTCGAGCCGTCTGCCCGGGATGCGGATGAGCCACCATTGCGCGACCATTCCGAAAGCGTAAGTCGCGACAGTGGCGATGGCGGCTCCTTCGACGCCGATGAGCGGAATCAGCGCGACGTCGAGCGCCGCGTTGACGGCGACCATGCCGATCACGACCAGCGCGTATCGGCGCACGAGGTCGGCGCGGGCGTAGACGACGGTTTCGCCGAGCGCCATTGCGAGCTGGAACACGATTCCGGCGCAGAGCAGGACGAGCGGCGCCCGCGCCGCCGCGTAACTTCCGAGAGGGATCGCTGCCAGCGCCGCCGCGACGACGACGACGGCGAGAGGCGCGAGCGCCCCGGCGACCAGCACCGTCGATGCGATACGTTCGCGCGAGTGCGTTTCGCTGGCGGAATCGCCGGCGATCTGGTGATCGATGCTGCGCGGCAGAAGCGCCGCGACCACGGGCGCGAGGATCGCGGTGGCGAGAGTCGTGGCCAGATAGGCGAAGGAATAGACGCCCGCCGCCTCGATTCCCACGAAGGCGTTGATCAGCCAGATATCGACCCAGGCGAGGACGAAGGCCGCCATCGACGTCGCCGGCAGCGTCCAGCTATGGCCGACGATGCGCCGCGCCCGGTCGCCCGCCGACGCCCAGTCGAGTCTGACCGGAACGCGTGTCCAGGCGTTGATCCCGGAGGCGAGATAGCCGGCGATCGTGCCTGCGGCGAGCAGCGCCCAGGCATGGAGCGCGGCGTCGGCGGCGCTCGCGTATGCGATGGCGGCAAGTCCGCAGAGCTGGCCGGCGCGCTGGAAGATCGGCGCGAGGTTGAAGGTCTCGAAGCGCGCGCGCGCCTGCAGCGCCATGATCCCGATCTCGGTCGTCGATTGCGCCAGGGCGATCCCGATCACGCAGGCCGCGACGATCCCCCGGCCCAGTCCCAGCCAATCGGCGATCATGTGCGAGGCGACGATCGCGACGCCTATGAAGAGGACAGACAAGGCGAGATGCAGGGCGAGCCGGGCGGCGAGGCTTCCCGAAAGGCCGCCCGTTTCATGCAGTTCCTGCCGGGCCTGCCGAAGGAAGCCCTGATTCGGCCATAGCAGCAAAGCGGCCGCCAGAACCTGCGCCGCCGAGAACACGACGTTGAACCGCCCGAACTCCGCCGGCTCGACGACAAGCGGCACGCTCGCGACAAAGCAGACGCCGAGTAGCAGCGCCGCCGCACGCCACAGTAACGTCGAGCGTAGCGTGCGCGCGACGTCGTAGCTCATTGTCGCCGCTCGTAGAGAACGAGGATTTCGCCGCGCACCTCGACGCTCGGCAGGCTGCCGGCGACGGCCTTCAGCGCGCGCCGCGCGGCGTCGAGGCCGGAGCGCGCGCCGCCTGCCGCAGGAGCCTGGACCGCCACGGTTTCCGGTTCGGCCTGCTCCTGCGCGCCCGACATGCCGCATTGCGGGCAGATCGCGTAGTCAAGGCTTGCGAATACGCGCTTGCGGAACGGCGCGGCCAAAGCCTTCAGCACGTTCTCCGAACGGGGCAGGAGCACCCTTTCGCGAACCGTGAAGCCCGGCACGAGGGAATCGAGGAGCGCGTCGTCGTAGGAGCGCATGTGGTAGTTCGGGTTGAACACGCAGTCGCAATACCGGCAGCGCGTCTGCAGACGGCGCTCGCGATAGGGCACGTTCACGAGCGCGTAACGCCGCGACACGCGCGCCATCTCGGCCAGAGCCGCGCGGTGGACCGGGTCCGGCAGGTGTTCGAGGGTCTCCATGGAGACGCAGCAATCGACGCAGGAATCGGCGAGCGGCAGTGCGTCGGCCGTGCCCTGGAGCATGGCGACGTCCCGCGGCGCCGCCGCGACCGCAGCCGACGAGCGCTCCAGACCGAAGGCGAGCATATCGGGTCGCGCCGTCGCGAGGCGCGCCAGGAACGGAGCCGGCCCGGCCCCGATGTCGACGAGCGAGGCGATGTCGTCCGGCAGCAGCGAGCAGGCGGCGCTCACCCGGTGATTGTCGAAGGCGGCGGTCGTCACATCGTGGACGCCGTTGACCTCGTAATGGTCGAGTTCGGCGCCGCCGCCGCCGAAGGCCGGCAGGGAGAAGCCGGCCGCATCCTCGAACGCGGCGAGCTCGGAGGCGATATCCGCCATGATGCGGTTGGAGGACGGCAGCAGACGCGGAACGCCGCCGATCACCGGAAAGCAAAGCCGCGAATCATCGTCGAGAAGCAGCATTTCGGCCCGGCCGGCGGGCGCAGGCGCCCGCCGCTGTGAAATCCGTAACCCGCCGAGGCTTCCGGGACTGCGCAGCAGCGGAAGAATATCTGCAAGGCTCTGCAATATACCCGGGCCCCCTTTAGCAATGAGCGCCCTTCTAGCCCAATCGGACGGGGCGGGCAATC
>REDO01000129.1 GCA_007693435.1 Salinarimonadaceae bacterium
CGCTCCCAGGTGATGTTGGCGAGAGACGGCATGGCCTGGGCCATCTCGGCGAAAATCTCGCGCGGATGCGCGTAGTCCCAGTCGAGGCCGAGCGCGCGCGCCATGGCGACGATGATCGCCCAATCCTCGCGCGCCTCGCCGGGAGGCGCGAGCGCGGCGCGCCCCATCTGGACCTGCCGGTTGGTGTTGGTGACGGTCCCGGTCTTCTCCGGCCAGGCGGAGGCGGGCAACACCACATCGGCGAACATCGCCGTCTCGGTGAGGAAGATGTCCTGCACGACGAGATGGTCGAGCTTGGCCAGCGCCTCGCGCGCATGCGCCGCGTCGGGGTCGGACATGGCGGGGTTCTCGCCCATGACGTACATGGCGCGCACGCCGCCTTCATGGATGGCGTCCATGATCTCGACGACGGTGAGGCCCGGCTTCGGCGAGACGGGAAAGCCCCAGACCGCCTCGATCCGCGCGCGGGCGCCCTCCTCCGAGACGCGCCCGTAATCAGGCAGGAACATCGGGATCAGCCCGGCGTCGGAGGCGCCCTGCACGTTGTTCTGGCCGCGAAGCGGATGCAGCCCCGTGCCGGGGCGCCCGACATGGCCGGTCATGAGCGCCAGCGAGATCAGGCAGCGCGCGTTGTCCGTGCCGTGCACATGCTGCGAGACGCCCATGCCCCAGAAGATCATGGCGCGCTCGGCCCGCGCGTAGAGCCGCGCGATCTCGCGGATGCGCCCCGCCGCGATCCCGCAGACGGGCGCCATCGCCTCCGGGGCATAGGCGGCGAGGTGATCGCGAAGGCGCTCGAAGCCCTCGGTGTGCGCGGCGACGTATTGGCGGTCGTAGAGCTCCTCCGCGACGACGACATGCATCATCGCGTTGAGGAGCGCGACGTCCGTTCCGGGGCGGAACTGCACCATGTGCGAGGCGTGGCGCTTCAGGGCGTGGCCGCGCGGGTCCATGACGACGAGTTTCGCGCCCGTCTTCGCGGCCTGTTTGAAATAGGTCGCGGCGACGGGATGGTTCTCGGTCGGGTTCGCGCCGATGACGATGATCACGTCGGCCTTGAGCGCGTCCGTGAAGGGCGCCGTCACCGCGCCCGAGCCGATCCCCTCCATCAGCGCCGCGACGGAGGAGGCGTGGCAGAGCCGCGTGCAATGGTCGATGTTGTTGTGGCGGAAGCGCTCGCGCACGAGCTTCTGGAAGAGATAGGCCTCCTCGTTCGAGCACTTGGCCGAACCGAAAGCGGCGACCGCCTCGCCGCCGTGGCGATCGGCGGCGCGGGCGAGCCCGCCTGCTGCGCGCGCCAGCGCCTCCTCCCAGCTCGCCTCGCGGAAATGCGTGAGCGGGTTTCCCGGATCGACGTTCATGCCCTTCGGCGCGCCCTCGCGCCGGATCAGCGGGCGGACGAGGCGCTGCGGGCTCGTCACGTAATCGAAGCCGAAGCGGCCCTTCACGCAGAGGCGGTTCTCGTTGGCCGGCCCGTTCCGCCCCTCGACATAGGCGATCTCACTGTTGCGGATTTTATAGGAGATCTGGCAGCCGACGCCGCAATAGGGGCAGACGGAAGCGACCTCGTGCTCGACTTCGCGCGTGCCGGCCTGCGTCGCGGGATCGAGGATGGATTTCGGCGCCAGCGCCCCCGTCGGGCATGCCGCGACGCATTCGCCGCAGGCGACGCAGGTCGAATCCGCCATCGCGTCGTCGAGATCGAAGACCGGGCGGTGATGGTCGCCCCGGAAGCCCATGCCGATGACGTCGTTGACCTGCACCTCGCGGCAGGCGCGGGCGCAAAGAGTGCAGGCGATGCAGGCGTCGAGATTGACCGCCATCGCCGGATGCGAGAGGTCCTGATGGGCGCTTTCATGCGCGAAACGTGAAGGAAAGCGCGAGCGCTCGACGCCCTGCTCGCGGGCGAAACGCCAGAAGGGCGAGGCGGTGTCGTGGGCGGCCTCGGGCGGAGGCTGGTCGGCGACGAGCAGCTCCATGACCAGTCGGCGGGACTCAACGGCGCGGTTCGACGCGCTCGCGACCTCCATGCCCGGCTCAGGTCTGCGGATGCAGGAGGCGGCGAGCACGCGCTCGCCTGCGATCTCGACCATGCAGGCCCGGCAATTGCCGTCGGGCGCGTAGCCTGCTTCGGGCCGGTGGCAGAGATGGGGGATGCTCACGCCCTCGCGGCGCGCGACGTCCCAGATCGTCTCGCCGTCCTGCGCGACGACGGGCTTTCCGTCGAGGGTGAAGTGGGTCCCGCTCATCGCATCCGCCTTCCCTCGCCCCCCTTCGCGTCACTCCGCCGCCTTGCCCGCAAGCCCCTTGAAGAGAAAGTTCTTGCCCGAGCGGAAGTCGTAATCCGGGTCCTCCCAGGCGACCATCTTGCCGGGATTGAGCAGGCCCTTGGGATCGGCCACGCGCTTGAAGGCGAGCTGGACCTCGTCGGTCTGCTTCATGCCGCCCTCCTCCAGCGTGTAGCGATGCGGGTTGAAGATCGGCGCGCCCATCTCCTCGTGGATCGCCATGATCTCCTCCAGCCGCTCCTCGGTGGTGAAGCGCACGAGCGGCAGGCCGAAGCAGGTGACCTTGCCGTCGAATTTCACGAATTCGAGATGCGCCGGCAACTCGTCGCCGAAGCGCTCGTGGATCTTCTGGACGAGCTCGACCTGGTTGGGGAACGGGTAGAGCACCTGCAGGTAGGTGATCGACGGATCGTCGCGAAGCGCCCGCAGCGTCGTGTGGTTCCACGACAGTTCGAAGACCGGCGGGAGGCCCTTGAGGTCCTCCTGCGCGATCGCGTCCTGACGAAACAGGATTTCGGCGCGGGCGTAGCGCCTGACGAAGCCGAGAAGCGGCTGGAGCTGGAAATCGGCGACCATGACCATCACGACATGCTTGTCGCGCGGCAGATACTTGCGGTGCCGTTTGAAATGATCGTGCGGCACGGGGGCGGCGACGACGCCGAGCTCCTTGATCAGCAGCCCGTCCTGCTCGCCGAGATCATTGGCGAATTGCGTCGCCGCGCGCAGGTCGTCGAAGCCGAGGATAACGTCGACCCAGGCGTAAGCCGGCGTCAGCGGCATTTCGACTTCGGTGATGATCCCGTTGGTGCCATAGGCGTGGCTGACCTTGTGGATGTCGTCGCCGGTGAGTTCGAGAACGCGCGGGCTCGCCTCCATCGTCACCACCTTGAGGCGGATGATGTTGCCCGTGTCGCGCAACCCGCCCCAGCGGATCGAGCCGACGCCGCCCGAGCCGCCGGCGACGAAGCCGCCGATCGAGGCGGTATGGTAGGTCGAGGGATGGATGCGGATCTCCTGCCCCGAATGCGCGCGCGTCTCCTTGTCGATCGCGGCGATGACGGCCCCGGGCTCGGCGACGACGCGGCCATGTCCGATCTCACGGACCTGCGCGAAGCCGGAGAGATCGAGCAGGATTCCGCCGGACAGCGGCATCGCCTGCCCGTAATTGCCCGTGCCCGTGCCGCGCGGCGTCACCGGGATC
>REDO01000192.1 GCA_007693435.1 Salinarimonadaceae bacterium
CACGGCGCCCGGATTCTCCACAGGAAATCGCCCCGCTCTCGCAAAACGGTGTCGCGGGCGCGGGCTCTGTTCTAAATAGCGCCCGAGGAGGGCGGCGAGGCATGTCGGGAACGGATCGCAGCAAGGAATTCCCCACGGGGCCCGGGCCGGTCGTGGTGCTCGTGGAGCCGCAACTGGGCGAGAACATCGGCATGGCGGCGCGGGCCATGGCGAATTTCGGCCTGCGCGAGATGCGCCTTGTGGCGCCGCGCGACGGCTGGCCGAACGAGAAGGCCGCCGCAGCCTCCTCCGGCGCTCTCGCCATCGTGGAAGAGGCGAAAGTCTACCCGACGCTCAGTGAGGCGCTGGCTGACATGACGCTCGCCTTCGCGACGACGGCGCGCGAACGCGGCCAGATGAAGCGCGTGGCCTCTCCCGCCCAGGCTATGCGCGAGAGCGCGGGCGAAATCGCCGCCGGCGGGCGCGCGGCGCTGCTCTTCGGGCGCGAGCGCTCGGGGCTCGACAATGACGAGATTTCCGTCTGCGACGCTATCATGACCTTTCCGGTCAACCCCGCTTTCGCCTCGCTCAACATCGCGCAGGCCGTGCTGCTCACGGGCTATGAATGGTTTCGCACGAGCCAGGGCGAGGCGCTGCCCTTCGACGGCGAGATACGCTCGCCGCTGGCGCCGCGCGCCATGACGCTCTCCTTCTTCGAGTTTCTGGAGACGGCGCTCGACGACGCCGACTTCTTCCCCCCCGCCAGGCGCCCGCCGATGGTGCGCAACCTGCGCGACATCTTCCTGCGCCGGGAGTTGACGGAGCAGGACGTGCGCACGCTGCGCGGCGTGATGCGCGCCATCGGGCGTCGCCGGAAGGAGGAGGGCGACTTTGGAGGCGACGAGGAGGGCTGACCGCCTGCCGGAGCAGGTTCGCGCCGCCCCTACAAAAGGGCTTGCGCTCCCGCGCTCCCGAATGTAGACCACGCGCTACCCGCAAGGGACGTCGGAGCGTGGCGCAGCCCGGTTAGCGCACTAGTCTGGGGGACTAGGGGTCGTGGGTTCAAATCCCGCCGCTCCGACCATTATTTCAAAACAATATCAATAGCTTGAACGTGCGTCTAAGACGGCGCGCGGCTTTGCTGCGTCGTTTGCGCGCCGGCGCCCGCCTTTTTACTTTTCCCCCGACTTGCGGCATCCTCCGCATGTCGGCGCCTTTGGCCGGCCGCCTCGTGAGGAGACGCCTCATGGTTTTGCGCAAGATTCTCGGTCTCGCCCTCGTCGTTCTCGGTCTCGGTTTCGCCCCCGTGATCGCCGCGGCCCAGGCGCCCGCGCCGCCCCCGCCCGTCACGCATGACGGCGTTTGGTCCGGCGGTGACGGCGGCTACGGCTCGCAATGGCGAAGCGCAACGACCTCGGAAGAGGCTCGCTTTACGGCTGCGCAATTTAAACCGGCGGCGTCTCCGCCGCCGGTGGATTGCTGTTGCGGTCGTCTCATTCGTCTCAGAGCGTCACGCCAAACTCACGCAGCGCGCGTATTGCGCCTGGGTGGTAAGGCACGACCGTGTTGAGCGGCGCATATTCCGCTCGCGTCGAGGCGGCGAAGGGGTGAATCTGGCTGGCCGGGTCTTCCGCCGCGAGGACGTTTCGCGTCAGCGCATAGGCGGTCTCTTCCGGCATATCAACGTGGGCGATCACCACGTTCCAACCCGCGACGGAGACGATCTCCTCCGTCTGCCCGTCATAGGTGCCGGGCGCGATGGACTGGCGCGCGAGATAGGGCAGGGCCTCGAGCATGCCGGCGACCTGTTCCTCAGTCAGTCCGAAGACGACGGCGTCGGCGCGCGACTGAACGGCGGTCAGCGCCGGAATGGGAGCAATCGCCCCTTGCCAGAGCGCGTCGATATCGCCGGCCACGAGCATGTCGCCGAGTTCCGCCGGGCTTCCGTTAACGATCGTCGTCTCAATGCCGGCGACGGTCTGGGCGGCGCGGAAGAAGTTCTCCGCGGGTCCGCCGGCCGGGCCAACGCCGACGCGCTTGCCGTCCAGCTCAGAGAACGAGCTCAGGCCCGAATCGCGCAGGGCCGCGATCTGGAACGAGGTGTTGTAGGTCGGGAACAGCGCGCGCACGTTCCCCGTCGGGGCGCCGTCGAAGGGGCCGGTTCCGGCGATCGCGCTGGCGGCCGAACCGAGGAACGCCATTCCGGTCATGCTCGGATCGCTGTCAACCGCCTTCAGGTTGTCGTTCGAGCCCGCGGACTCAAGCACGTCGATCGGCGTATCGGACGACGCCAGCCAGGCGCCGACGCCCTGCCCGTAGGGTAGGAACGCGCTGCCCTGCCCTGCCGTCATGAAGCCGATCGGCGCCGACTGCGCGTGCAGCCGGCCAGACATGCCAGGCATGATGGCGAGAGCCACGCCGCCGAGGAGGCCTGTCAGGGTCGTGCGGCGGGTGAGGCCTTTGTTCAAAATCGTATCTTCCTTAAGGGTCATGTCCCGTTCCTTGTTTTCGGTTTCTTGTCACAATATGATTAGGCCGGATAATTTGCTTTTCTCATGAATATTAGCTTGGCTGATGAATCTATCGCGTGAGCCGATACCACGGTTAGGGCGCACACGCGGCGTGATAGGCTATTAACCGGAGGTTGATTTTTGGGAGGCAAGGACGAGAACGCGGTCGAGAAACCCAGCATCCGCGAGTTGGAGATACTGCATGCAATGATCGTGACGGGCCGAACCGTAAGCGCAGCAAGGGCGCTCGGTCTGTCCCAGCCCGCCGTTTCTCGAGCGCTCGCCATCCTCGAGGGCAAGATTGGCCGGCGCATGTTCAACCGCGACGGCAACCGGCTTGTCCCGACAACCGAGGCGCTGGCCCTCGACAGCGCCGCCGTCGGCATCCTCGACGCACTCGAACTTCTCAGCCGTCCGGGAGGTCCGGCAGTCGCCGGCGAGACCGTCCGTCTGGCCGCCAGCCCGACTCTTGCGCATTTCCTGCTGCCGCCCATCGTTGCGAGCTTTCGCCGCGCCCGCCCCGAGATCGTTCTGGATGTGGAGATCGCGCGCGGCACGGATGTGCTGTCGGCTGTCGCCGATCACCGGGTCGATATCGGCATCGTCGATGCGCCTCCCAGCCATCCCGCCGTCCGGTCCCGGGTGTTCAGGTATTGTCGCGCCCACGTCATCCTGCCGGAAGAGCACCCGCTCGCAGGTGAGCAGAGCCTAGGGCCGGCTCGTCTCGCGAAAGAGCCGTTTGTTGCGTTGGCGCGGCGTTTTCCCTCACGGGCCGATTTCGACCGCGCCTTTCATCAGGCCCGCATCCGACAGATTATCGTCGCAGAAGCCTCGACCGTCGCCTTCGCGGTTGAACTCGTGCGCACGGGGGTGGGATTGACGATCGTGAACCCGTTTCCCTTGACGCTTTGCGGGCTCACCGGCTTGTCCGCCGTACCGTTCGAACCGTCCGTCCGTTACGCCACGGCGATGCTCGCCCCGTCGACGGGAC